>NZ_NHPE01000003.1:0-13378 GCF_002252895.1 Halorubrum sp. Eb13
AGATGTGTATAAGAGGCAGGATCCGGACTGCCGCTGCCACCGTCGCCCCCGTCTCCGCCAGCGCTGCCATCGCTGCCATCGTCGCCGTCCAACCCGTCGACGCCGTCGTCGCCGTCGCCGCCGCGGCGGTGTCGATCGCGAGCCTCCCGGCCGCCGCCGTCGTCTCGGCCGCCGGTCTCGCGCTCGTCTGGCTCCGCGGGTACGTCGTCCCGGGGACGCCGCGCTTCGCGCCGCTGCTCGTCGCCCCGATCCCCGGCAGCGAGGCGCTGTTCCACGGCGCGGACGCCGCCACCGACGGCGGCCGCGCGCCGGCGGCCGGGAGCGGCTCGCTCGACCCGGACGACGTCGACGGCGAGGCGCTCCTCGACCGACTCCTCGCGGCGGGCGTCCTCGGAGTGGACGGCGACGCCGTCGCGCCGACCGACGAGTACCGCGACCGCTGGAACGCCGAGATGGCGCGGCTCCGCATCCGCGAGACGGAGGCGATCGCCGACGTCGCCCGGGAGATATCCCCGGCGACCGAGTCCCGAGTCGTCCGCGGCGACGGCGACGCCGACGGCGACGAGTGGGTCGCGCTCTCCGCCGCCGGCGCGAACACGGTCGACGAGACGTGGCTCCGCCGGCCGGTGGCCATCGCCGAGATCGCGGGCTACCGCGCCGCCGAGCCCTTCCTCTCGGACGAGTCGTTCCGGCTCGCGGCGGCGCGGACGAACCGGATGTTCCTCGACGCCTGTCCCGACTGCGAGGGCGACCTGAAACGCGGGGTCGACCTCCCCTGTTGCGGCGGCTACACCGGCCCCGACGAGGAGCCCGCCGAAACGCTCGCCTGCCCGGACTGCGGGGTCCGACTCTTCACCTTCCCGCGGGAGTAGCGGTCTCGGTCGGCGCGGGAGACCCGCTCTCGACCGGTCCCGGTCCGCGGTACGTTTGTATAGGTAGCATCCGTCATCCCTCCCATGAGCATCCCGTCGGAGGCGGCGTTCGCCCGCCGATGGCGAGCCCTCTCGCCGGCAGAGCGCCGCGAGTTCGTCGCCGCGCTGTGGGCGGCGCGGGGCTGGGAGACGACCCGCGAGGCGGCCGAGTCGAGCGTCGTCGTCGCCCGTCGCGACGGCCGCGTTCGACGGATCGCGGTCGGGACGCCCGTTCCGGACGACGCCGACGCGGTCGTCGGGGACGGAGCGCGGCGCCTCCTCGCCGCGTCCCCCCGGCGCCGAGCCGACGCGGTCGGGGCGGCGTACGTCTCGCCGGCCGACCTCCGCGAGCGGCTGTGCTACGGGATCGACCGCGACGCGGCGGACCGGCTGTTCCGCCGGCGCTTCGGCGTCGACCTCGCGGCCGCCGGCGCGGCCGCCGCCGCGGGTCCCGGCGGCGTCCGACGCCGCGCGTCGCGACTCCGGCGGTCGGTCTCGGACGAGAGGCGGACCGCGCTCGCCGTCGTCGCCGTCGCCGCCCTGGTGGCGGCCGCCGCGGTCCTCGCCGTGGGCGGGCCCTCGGCGTTCGGCGGGGTCACCGGGCTCGGTCCCGGCGTGGGGGAGCCGGCTCCCCCGTCGCCGCCGGCAGGCGGGGAGTACGCGGCCGCCGCGGACGCCATCGGCACCGCGGAGTCGGCGGAGCGCGGCGCGGCCACGCTCGACGACGCGGCGTCCCTCGGGCTCTACGAGGACGCGCTCACGGGCACGGTTGGGTCGACGGCGCGGACGCCGCCCGGCGTCTTCCTCACCGGCGTCTACGACGCGGACGCGCTCGCCGACGCCCACGTCGCCGCCGCGTCGACCCTCTCGTCGGCGTCCGTCCTCCTCGTCGCGTCCGGGCCCGCGAACGCGACGGACCTCGACGCGTCGACCGGGGGCCGCGTGGGGATCGCCGGCGACGGCGGCGTCGAACTGGCGGTCGCCTCCGAGCGCCGGTACCGGATCGCCGCCTCGGCGAACGCGTCGGTCCCGAACGCGCCGGTCCCGAACGCGAGCCGCGACGGGGTCGTCGAGGTGTTCGCCGACGGCGACGCCGTCTACGAGCGGGCCGCGGGGTCCGGGGGCGTAGAGACCCGTCGCGTCCCGCCCGCGGCGGCGCCGAACGCGACGGCGCTCGCCGGCGAGGTCGCCGCGGAGCCGATCCGGCGGTTCCTGAACGGGAGCGAGTCGACGGTCCGCCCGGCGGCCACGGAGATCCCGCTGTACCGGGTCGAGGTGCGCGGCGAGCCCCGCGCGCTCGGCGAGGAAGTCAGCGACTTCCGGGCGGTCGCGTTCGTCAGCGCCGACGGCCTCGTCCTCGAGCTGTCGGCGACGTACGTCCACGAGCCCACCGGCGAGCGCGTCCGGGTCGCGTTCCGGTACGACCGTCTCGGCGACACCGCCGCGGTCCCGCCGGCGTGGTATCCCGAGGCCTCCCCGGACGGCGACGCCGGGGCGTCGACCTGACGGTCGCCCGCCCCGCCGTCGGGGTCCCTCGCTGCACGTAGTCGCCGTCGCCCTCAATCGTCGCCGGCTTCAGTCGCCGCCGGCTTCAGTCGCCGTCGCCCGCTCGGCGCTCGGCGGGTTCCGCCGCGGCGGCGGACGGGGGACCCGACCGCTCGACGCCCGCGCTCTCGGGGATCGAACCGTCGGTCGCGGTGACCGTCACGTCGCGTTTCGGGTACGGGATCTCGATGTCGGCCGCGGCCAGCGCCTTGTACAGCGCGCGGTTGAGCTCGTGCTGTGCGCGTCGGCGCCGCGTCGGCCCGTTGACCCAACAGAGGATCTCGTACTGCAGCGCCGAGTCGCCGAACGAGCGCAGCCGGGCCCGCGGCTTCGGCGAGTCGAGGACCAGCGGCTCCGCCTGCACGACCTCGAGCGCGAGCGCCTCGAACGCGTCGACGTCGGTCCCGTAGGCGACGCCGATCGGGACCCGAACGCGGCGCCGGCGCTGCGGCGCGGACTCGTTCGTCACCTTCGCGGCGTTGAGCGCCGCGTTCGGCACCGTCACCAGCACCTCGTCGCGGGTGAGCAGCGTCGTCGAGCGCACGCCGACTTTGATCACGGTCCCGGCGGTGCCGTCGTCGAGGACGATGTAGTCGCCGATCTTGTAGGTGTCGTCGAAGTAGAGCGCGATCCCGCCGAAGAAGTTCGCGACCGTGTCCTTCGCGGCGAAGCCGACCGCGATGCCGGCGACTCCCGCGGCGCCGAGCAGGGGCGTGATCTCGATGCCCCACAGCCACAGCAGCGTGCCGGCGCTCCCGACGAGCACCGCGAGCGTCCAGACGTTCGAGAACACGGGCGCGAAGTCGAACCGACCGCCCTCCTCGTTGACGGCGGCGACGAGCCGGTTCACGACGGTGTTCGCCGCGTGCGCCCACACGAGGACGATCACCGACAGCGACGGCCGACCGAAGACGCTATCGAGCAGCCGGGGGCTCACGAGCACCGAGGTCCGGACCGACGGCACCTGCGTGAGGAGGTACACCCCGACGAGCGCGGCGGTGACGACGAGCGGCGCGCGCAGCGAGGAGATGACGATGTCGTCGTACCCGGAGTCGGTGGCCGCGACGTACCGGCGGGCGACCCGCAGGACGGCGAACTCCATTCCCACGGCGGCGACGATCGAGACCACGAGGACCGCGACCGTCGCCTCGACCGCCGTGAGCCCCTCGAACAACGTCAGCGGCGACGGGATCATACCGTCCGGAGGCGAGTGCGCGAGATAACCGTTTCTGCGGGGTCGGTCTCCTACTCGAACCGCTTCCGGACGCTCTCGACGCCCGAACTCGGGCGTTCCGTCTCTGCGGCCGGCCGAGTCGCCTCGACGAGGTCGACGAGTTCCCGGAGGCTTTCGATCTCCGAGGCCGGTTCGACGTCGAGGTCGAGCGCGGCGTTGTGCTCGCGCCTGAGGAACACGCCGTCGAGCCCGGCTCGCTCGGCGGCGATCACGTCGGTGGCGCGGTCCCCGACGTAGAGCCCTCCCTCGGCACCGAGCGCGTCGAGGGCCTCGTTCAGGTAGTACGGCTCCGGCTTCCGCCGGCGGAACCCCTCCGGGCCGAGGTCGCGGCCGCGGACGAACGAGAACCCGTCGAGCCGGAAGTGGTCGACGACGAACTCGACGGTCGGGTGGTAGTTGTTGCTCACGAGCCCGATTGGGACGTGCCGCGCGAGTTCATCGATCGCGTCGACGTCGGGACAGAGCCGCCTCGTGCCGGCCGCGAGCCGCGCGACGGAGCGCTTCGCGCTGCGCTCCTCGCGGGCCCGGAACAGCGTCGCCGGATCGACGCCGAGCTCCTCGCAGGCGACGCGAAATTCGTCGTCGTAGTCGCGCGTTTCGAGCGGGCGGCGGCGGTCGCCGGTCACCCGCATGTCCCGTTCCTCGAGGACGTCGCCGAGGGCGCGGCTGTGAACCACCTCGTCGGTCCCCCAACCGTCGAGGATCACGCCGTCCATGTCGAAGAGGACGACCTCGTCGTTCCGTCCGTCGGTGTCGTGATGCGTTGTCATGTGTTCCGTGTGTCGTCGTCGGTCCGCGGGTCGTTCGCGGCGCGAGCCGTTCGCACTCGGTTATCGGTCCGCCTCGGAGGGCCGAGGCTGGGTCTCCCGCCGATAGGCGGGGTTCAGCGCACCTTCCGGCGGGCGTACGCCGACACTCCCTCGCTCACCAGCACGACGCCGAGGATGGCGATCAGCAGCGCCGACACCGTCCGCCACGCGAACGAGTCGATCGCCTCGAACAGCTGGACGCCGATCCCGCCGGCCCCGACGAACCCGAGGATCGTCGCCGCCCGCACGTTGATGTCCCAGCGGTACACGCTGAGTCCGACTAAGGCCGGCTTGATCTGCGGGACGATCCCGTAGATCAACAGCTGCGCAGGGCTCGCGCCGGTCGCCCGGACCCCCTCCACCTGCCCGAAGTCTATCTCCTCGATCTCCTCGCCGAGGAGCTTCGCGAGGAACCCGATCGACCGGACCGCGGTCGCGACGGTCCCCGCGAGCGCGCCCGGCCCGAGCATCACGACGAACAGCAGTGCCCAGACGATCGTGTGGACCGACCGCGAGACGGTGACGATGAGCTTTCCGAGCGCGTACGTCGCCCGGTTCGGCGTCGTGTTCTCGGCGGAGATGTACGCGACCGGGGCCGCCATCATCACCGCCGCGATCGTCCCGACGACGGCGATCTGTATCGTCTCGGCCAACGGCCCGACCGCGTTCGGCAGGTACCCCCAGTCCGGCGGGACCATCCGCCCGAGGAGGTCGCCGACCTGCGCCGGCGCGGTGGTCACGTACTGGAGGCTCATGTCGAGCCACTCCCACGAGGCGACCACGACGGCGACGGCGACCACGACGGACCCGATCCGGAAGAGCCGCTCTCGCGCGTCGAACCGGCTCCACTCGCGCGTGGCGCCAGCCATCACTGGACCCTCCGCCTGACGACGGCGCTCACGAACTCCGCGACGAGGACCACGGCGATGATCGCGACGAGGATCGCCGCCACGTAGTCGTACTCGTACCGTTGGTAGGCTCGCTGGAGGAGGACGCCGATCCCGCCGGCGCCGACGATCCCGACGATCGTCGACGACCGGATGTTGATGTCCCACCGGTACACGGCGAGCCCGGCGAACCGCGGAACGACCTGTGGGACGACCCCGTAGACCACGCTCTGAAAACGGGTCGCGCCGGTCGCCCGGACTGCCTCGACACCGCCCATGTCGATGTCCTCCAAGTCCTCGGCGAACAGCTTCGAGAAGAAGCCGATCGTCTTGAAGCTGATCGCGACGATCCCCGCGAGCGGGCCGAACCCGAGCGCGATGACGGCGATGATCGCGACGATCAGTCCGTCGATGGCGCGCGTAGCGCTGATGACCCCGCGGCTCAGGTAGTACACCGGCCGCGGCGCGAGGTTCTCCGCCGCTCCGAACGCGACGGGCAGGCTGATCGCGATCCCGGCGACGGTGGCGACCATCGCCATCGCGATCGTCTCGATCATGCGGTCGAACAGCCTGAGCGTGTATTCGCTGCCGGTCTCGGGCGGCAGCATCGAGTCGATCAGCTCGTAGCCGTAGCCGAGTCCCGAGAGGAACCGCCCGAGGGTGATCTGTAGGCTCGCCACCGACCAGACGACGAGCGCGAGGACGGCCCCGTACACCGCCCACTTCGTGTACCGGTTCCGGAACGCGGTCGGGCGCCGCCACGTCCGCCGGTCGGCCGCGCCCGTTGACCCCGCCGGCGAGGACGACTCGGTCGCCACGGGTCAGTCCTCCGCGGGCAGGCGGTCGGAACCGGTGTCCTGCCCGTTCCGCGCGCTCGACTCGTCGTCCGGACCCGACAGCCAGTCCGGGTCCGTCGCGGCCGACTCCGGCGGCTCCTCGCCGCGGTAGATGACGCCCTTCGACTCGTCGGTGAGGTCGCTCGCCGGCCCGTCGAAGACGAGCTCGCCGGCGTGGAGTCCGAGGATTCGGTCCGCGTACGCCTCCGCGAGGTCGACCTCGTGGATGTTGATCAGCACGGGCACGTCGCGATCCTCGGCGATGTCGGTGAGCAGCTCCATCACGTTGCGGGAGGTCTCGGGGTCGAGGCTCGAGGTCGGCTCGTCGGCCAGCAGGATCTTCGGCTCTTGGACGACCGCCCTCGCGATGCCGACGCGCTGGCGCTGCCCGCCGGAGAGCTCGTCGACCCGTTTGTCCTCCATGCCGTCGAGCCCGACGAGTTCCAGCAGCTCGTAGGCCCGCTTGACGTCCTCCGGCGGGAAGTTCCGTCGGAGCGCGGCCCAGTTCGAGAGGTAGCCGAGCCGCCCGGAGAGCACGTTCTCCATCACCGTGAGCCGCTCGACGAGGTTGTACTCCTGGAACACCATCCCGATGTTCCGGCGCGCGTCCCGCAGCTCGTCGTCGTCCAGCGCGGTCAGCTCCGTGTCATCGAGGCGGACGCTCCCTGCCGTCGGCTCGACCAGCCGGTTGATACACCGGACGAACGTGCTCTTGCCGGCCCCGCTCGGGCCGATCATCGCGACGACCTCGCGGCCGTCGATCCGCACGGAGACGTCGCTGAGCGCTTCGTCACCGGTTGGATACGTCTTTCCAAGCTTCTCCGTTTCGAGCATGGTTCAGAGGTTCCCGCTCTCGTACTCGACGCCGTTGTATCGTTGGATGATCAGGATGTCGTTGAAGACGTTCTTGTAGTCGATTTCAACGTACTCGGCCTCACCGGTGTTTTCGGCGTACTCGGTGTCCGTCCAGTCGGTCCCGATGGTCGCTTGCTTGATCCCTTCGACGATATCCGGGTGGAGGTCGTAGCGGTGGACCATCGGCCCCGGCGGGAACGGGTTGCTCGCCCAGACCAGTTTGAAATCGTCGTAGTCGATGTCCTCCGTCGACCCGATGAGGTCATCGACGCAGGTGCTACAGATCGGCCCGGCGTCGTAGTCGCTCGCCGCGATGCCGCGGGCGGTCTGGTCGTGGCCGCCCGAGAAGTTGACTTCGTAGTCCTCTCCGGCCGTCACGTCGAAGAACTGGTCGAACAGCGCCGACGGCGCCTGATTACCGGAATTCGACGCCGGCTCGGAGTGTGCGATTTTGACGTCGTCGCGCGCGAAGTCGTTGACGGACTGGATGTCGTGCTCGTCGTCGCGGGTGACCGCCAGCAGCCGGTAGCCGAACTGTCCGGAGGGACTTATCGGGACCGCGAACGGAACGACGCCGCCGAGGTTGACCCCGAAGGCGGACGTTCCGGTCGAGATATCGCCCAGGTGTCCGCGCCCCGCCCGGAACGACTCGACCGTCGCCGCGTTGGAGTCGACGGGCTGCCACTCGACCGTCCGGCCCGTCGTCTCCTCGAGCCGGTCCAGCAGCGGCTGGATGGTATCCTGATACTGCGACTGGCCGGACTCGCCGGGCTTGTCCACGAAGATGAGCGGGTCGGGGTCGACCCACTCGCTCTCGTCGTCGGGCAGCTCCCGTGGCGGGCTGCCGTGAGCTATCTCCTCGACGTCTTGGTTCCGCATGTTCTCCAGGTCCGTCTGGCTCCCCTGGAAGTAGTCGTTCTCCGAGACCGCCGTCATCAGGTAGTTGTTCTCCTCCCAGCCGGGCTCTGCGGGATCGAACTCCGAGGCGTCCGCGAGCATCGGGTCGCCCGATCCGCCGTCGCCGCCATCACCGCCGTCACCGCCGTCCTCGTCGCCCGAATCGAGGCCCGCCCCGGCCTCGCCGTCGCCGCTCCCGCCGGAACAGCCCGCCAGCCCGGCAATTCCGACGGCCCCGCCGGCCAGAATAAATCGCCGTCTCGAACTCGTCTCCGTCCGTCCGCCGGTGTCTTCCACCATTACGCTCTCACGATCGCGTATTCGGCGTATGAAGGCTGCTATGAATTGTATGGGGTGGTTTCGAGAGATACGGACCGGTGCGTGTTACTAGATAGTAATCCGTACCGGTCGGGAGCGGTATATATCTCTTCGCCTACTCGAACCGCTTCCGGACGCTCTCCGCGTGCGCCTCCAACCCCTCGGCCTCCGCGAGCGTCGTGACCGTCTCCGAGAGGTCGGCGAGCGCGTCGCGGTCGAGCCGCTGGACCGTCGACGACCGGAGGAAGGTGTCGACGGAGAGCCCGCCGTAGCGCTTCGCGCCGCCGTTCGTCGGCAGCACGTGGTTCGTCCCGGCCGCGTAGTCGCCGGCGGCGACGGGCGAGTACGCCCCGAGGAAGACGGAGCCGGCGTTCGTGATCCGATCTAAGAGGGCCTCGTCGTCGTCGGCGACGATCGAGAGGTGCTCGGCCGCGTACTCCTCGGCGAACAGCACGGCCTCGGGCATCGACCGGGCGCGGAGGACGCCGGAGGCGTCGTTGTCGAGGGCGGCCCGGATCGTCTCTTCACGCTCGCGGTCCGCGGCCTGCTCGTCGACCGCCTCGGCGACGGCGGCGGCGAGGTCGGCGTCGGCGGTGACGGCGACCACGGAGGCATTCGGGTCGTGCTCGGCCTGCGCGACGAGGTCGGCCGCGACGAGTTCGGGGTCGGCCGTCTCGTCCGCGAGCACGAGCACCTCGCTCGGCCCCGCGAGGAAGTCGATCTCGACGTCGCCCTGCACGACCGCCTTCGCGGCGGTGACCCACTTGTTGCCCGGGCCGACCACCTTCTGCGCGCTCGTCACCGTCTCCGTCCCGTACGCGAGCGCGGCGATCGCCTGCGCGCCGCCGACCTGGTACACCGCGTCGGCGCCGGCCTCGTGGACCGCCGCGAGGGTGACCGGATTCAGGTCCTCGGCCGGCGGGGTCGCGACCGCGACGTGGTCGACGCCCGCGACCGTCGCCGGGATGACCCCCATCAGCGCGCTGGAGGGGTACGCGGCCGCGCCGCCGGGCACGTACACCCCCGCGCGGTCGATCGGCCGGAACCGGCGGCCCAGCTCTCGGCCGCCGAACTCGTCGCGCCAGTCCTCGGGGCGCTGCCGCTCGTGGAACTCGCGGACGTTGGCGGCGGCTTCTCGGACCGCGTCGAGGACCGGATCGTTCGCGTCGTCGAGCTCGGCGTGCGCGCGCTGGGCGTCGTCGGTGACGTCGATGTTGCCGACGGTGACGCCGTCGAACTCCTCGGCGAACTCCCGCAGCGCGACGTCGCCCTCCTCGCGCACTCTACCGACGATCTCCGCCACGTCGTCGCGGACCGCGTCGACGCCGGCGTCGCGCTCGAAGAAGGCGCGCCGTTCGGCGGGCGAGAGGTCGGCGACGGTTCGTACGTCCATGCGCTCACTCCGGGCCGCGGTCAAAAGGGCGTTCCGACTCGGCGCACCCCGGGCGCGAGGGCGGTCGGCGCGTCTCCCCGTCTCACTCCAACCGTCTGACCCCGGTCACGTCGAGCGTCGCGAGCGCGACGAGGACCGCCAGCAGCCCCGCCGCGGCGAAGAGGATCGGCGCGGACAGCGCCACGGCCAGCTCGTAGGGCGCGACGAGGCGAGTCGTGCCGCGGACGACGAACGAGAGGAAGACGAGCCCGAACGCGAGCAGGGCGAGCCCGACGAAGCGGGAGCGGTTCATTCGGCGCCTCCGGGCCCCGTTCAGTCCGACTGCGCGACGCCCGAGCCGTGCGGTCCGTGCTCGCGATGGTCGCGCGTGCCGTCGAAGCCGCGACACATCTCGTAGAACACCGCTTCCGGGTCCTTGTTCCACTGCCACTTCCAGCGCGTCCGGACGAGCAGCGAGATCTTGCGGGCGAAGGAGAGCTCCGGCGTCGTCGACACCGTGTCGTACCCCAGGTCCCGGATGAGCCGGTGGTGGTCCGCGTACAGCACCGCCGCGAGCAACACCGCCAGCTGACAGTCCTCGGGGAGGTACTTGATCCCCGCGACCCCCTCCTCGTAGAGCCGCTCGGTCCGGGCGAGCTCCTCGCGGACCGCGGCCGCGACGTCGGCGTCGAACTCCAGCTCGAGGATCTGCTCCTCGCTAACGTCGTGTCGCCGGAGGGTCTCTAGGGGGAGGTACACCCGGCCGCGCTCGACGACGTCCTCGCGGACGTCGCGGATGAAGTTCGTCATCTGGAACGCCTCGCCGAGCTTGGTGGCGTGCGGAAGCGCCGCCGCCTCGGTCTCCTCGTCGAGGTCCATGATCGCGGTCATCATCCGCCCGACCGCGGCCGCGGAGCCGTCCATGTACGTCTCCAGCTCCTCGTACGTCTCGTAGCGGTCGGTGTCGATGTCGCTCTCCATCGCGTCGACGAACGAGCGGACGTCCTCGTCGGCGATCCCGTGTTCCGCTTTCACCTCGGCGAACGCCTCCAACACGGGGTCGTCGGTCGGCTCCTCGCCGAGAGCGGCCCGCCGGAGCCGGTCGAGCTCGGCGCGCTGTTCGGCCGGCGGCCCGGTGTCCTCGGCGTCGACGACCTCGTCGGCGATCCTGAAGAAACCGTACAGAACGTACGTTGCATGGCGGATCCGCTTCGGAAGCAGCCGGGTGGCGACGTGGAAGGTCTTGCCCGTGCGACGCTGGATCCGCTTGCTCCGGGCAACCTGTGTGTGCTCTACCATGGTGACCCCTGCCGGTCGGAGAGGAGGGTCAAGAGCGGGTCGCCGGTCATAAGGCAAAAATCGGCCTCCAAGAACATAACAGTTCGCACATCCATTGTTGTTTTCATGTCGGCTATCCGTTAATTCCGTGTTTATTCGGGAGACGCGAAGGAGGCGCGCCACCGGCGAAAACTCGGGCTCGGCGCCGCCTCGCGGTCAGTAGAACGTGTCGCTGCAGTCGTACACGACCCCGTGGGCCGGGCAGACGTACTTGCAGTGTCTGTGGTACATCGGGCTCTTGCAGATCGGGCACGGCCGACCGCCGGACCCGCCGGTCGGCCCGCCGCCCGTGTTCCCACCGCCGTCGCCCTCGCTCATGCGGTTCAGTACGGTCGCCGGAGGCATAACCGATCCCCTCCGCGCCGCGAGGCCGCCTCTCGCGGTCGCTCCGACCCACTGTAAGTATCGGTCTCCCTGACCAGTCAGGCCGACGCCAGCGAGTCGTACACCGACTGCGCGACGCGCTCCTCGCCGAACGGGAGCGTCAACACGCCGCCCCAGCCGTCCTCGGTGAGCGCGCTCACCGTCGGCTCGTCCAACTCGACCCGCCGGACCTCGGTCCCGTCGAGGGCCATCGACACGACGAACCGCTCCGGCTCGTCGACCGCGCCGGACGCGGCCAGTCGCTCCTGGAAGGCGTCGATCCCGTCGTCGCCGAGCGCGACGTACACGAGGTACTCGCCGTCGTCGTCGAAGACGCCCTCGACCTCGTCGAGGTCGCCGGCGCCGAACAGCCGCCGGTCGTCCTCGCCGTCCCGGAGGAGCCGCGCCTCGAACGGGGCCTCCGGATCGACGTCGACCGCGCCGGCCGGACCGCCGCTCTCGTCGCCTCCGGTCGAGCCGCCGCCGACCGGATCGTCGCCGATCGCTCCGTCGCCGGACGCGCCGTCGCCGCCCTCGCCGTCCGTCACCGCCGTCGCCCCGGCGAAGCCGACGGCACCGACCGCGCACGCGGCCCCCGCCCCGGCGAGCATTCCGCGTCGAGAGAGTTCCATACTCGACGGTCCCCGTCGGGGTTCAAAAGGGTTACACGCCGATTCACGCCGCTGATAACGGGTCCCGGTGGCGGCTTCGGCGGCTCACTATCAGCCCCCGCCGGCTCACGCGTCCGCGAACTCAACCTCCTCGCGCAGCGTCGTCTCGCCGAACAGCCAGTCCGCGTGGTCGACGGCGTACTCGCGGTGGTCCTCGGTGATGTAGCCGAGCGCGTCCTCGACGACGACGGGACGGTAATCACGCAGGCCTGCGCTGCCGGCCGTGTGAAGGACGCAGACGTTCGCGAGCGTTCCGCAGATCAGCAGGTCGTCGATCCCGTGCGCGTCGAGGTACCCCTCCAGCTCGGTCCGGTAAAAGGCGTCGTAGGTGTGCTTCTCGACGACGTGGTCGTCAGTGCGGACGTCGAGCCCCTCGACGAGCTCGGCGTCCCACGACCCCTCGACGACGTGTTCGCCCCAGCGGTCGAACTCGTCGTAGTAGTGCGTCTCGTCGAACTGCTCCGGCGGGTGGACGTCGCGGGTGTAGACGACGCTCGCGCCCGCCTCGCGCGCCTGCTCGACCAGCGCCGTCACCGGCCCGATCGCCGCCTCGCTCGGTTCGGCGTAAAGGCTCCCGTCCGGGTGACAGAAGCCGTTCTGCATGTCGACGACGATCACCGCGGTCTCGGTCGGATCGTACGGCATACGCGGCGATTGGGGTCCCGGTGTGAAAAATGCGAAGCCGGCCGTCGCGTCGCCGCCGGCGACCGACGGACCGGCAAACTACTTACCGGGTCGGTTGTAATCGCCACTATGCGACGGGTTCTCACCCTCTCGGTCGTCGCCGCGATCGCACTCCTCTCGCTCGGGGTCGGGGGAGTCGCCGCTGGCCCGGTCGCGGATAGCGTCGCTCCCAGTCAGACCGCGGATAGCGTCGCTTCCGGTCCGACGGACGTCGCCGCCGGCGACGTCCCCCGAAGCGCGACCGCCGCCGAGTGCGACGCGGGCGACGGGACGGAGGTCGTCGGCTGCTGGAACGGAACCCACTACGAGGCGGAGCTGTCGTTCAACCAGAGCGACGGCCTCAACGAGTCCGAGCTGGAGGCGCTGACGCACCTGACGATGGCGCGCGTCGAGCACATCCGCGAGCGACCGTTCCGGGAGGACGTGCCGGTCGAGACGGTTTCCCGGGAGGAGTTCATGAACGACTCGGCCGGCGGGAACAACAGCAGCGAGGCGTTCCGCCGCTGGAACGACCAGGTGTGGGAGGCGCTGTTCGTCGTCGGCGAGGAGGAGAACGCGAACGACGAGATCGACTCGGTGTTCGGCGACGACGAGGACGATCCGGTCCTGAGCCGGCGAGTAGAAACCGGAGACGGCGCCGCCGAACACCGAGTCGATC
>NZ_NHPE01000138.1:0-6505 GCF_002252895.1 Halorubrum sp. Eb13
AGCTTATCTGAACACGAGGGCTGGGTCGTACTCACATGTACATCCGGTCGTACCCGCCCTCCGGCTCGCGCTCCTCCATCCGCTCGGCGAGGCCCTCGTAGTGATTGCGAACCTCCTCCGCGAACGACGTCAGCGGCCCGGAGTCGACTCCGAGGTCGTAGGTTTGGTTCACCGTATCCACGAGCCGCACCGTGGCCTCCACGTCCGGGGCCTGCGCGTGGACGGGCGTGATGAGCACGCCGACGCCGAGCGACGAGTCCATCCCTCGTTCGAGCAGCGAGGCGTTCGTCCCGTCGAGGAAGCCCGCCTCCATCGGCGGGACCGTCTCGTCCGCGAGGCGCGCCTCGCGGTAGTCGTCCGTCGCGACGTAGAAGGTGCGGTGAGCGTCCGGACCGTGCGGGATCGGCACCCCGGCCAACACCGTGATCTCCGAGACTCCGGCGCCCTCGGTCCAGTCGAGGACCGCCGTCGAGAGTAGTTTCCCGAGCGCGGGCGGAACGAACTGCTCGGCCACGAGCACGGTGACGTCGACGTCGTCCGCGGAGTACAGTCGGATCGGATGGCGCGGTCGCCCCTTCGCGAACGGGGTGATCGACGGCAGTCCCTCGATCCGGACGTGTCCGGTTTCCTCGAGGTCGAGGTCGTCGACGAGGTAGTCTACGGCGGTCAGTCCGGCGAGGCCGAACGACGAGAAGCCGGCGACGAGAACGTCGCTCGGCGCGGAATCGTGCGCGACGCTGAACGACGGGTTCGCGGGCGGGGTCTCGGACATGGTACCGGGTTCGCTCGGCTGGATGGTAGTGGTTTCCCGGTCCGCGACCTCAAGTTCCTGAACACTGTCCCGACTTTGTCTCCCCGACGTCGTCCCGACTTTGTTTCCCCGACGCCGTCTCGACTTTATTTCCCCGACATCGTCCCGACTTTATTTCCCCGACGTCGTCTCGACTTTGTCTCCCCGACGCCGTCCCGAATCCGCAGGAAGGGAGAAACCCTTTTTCCGGTGGGCGACGGCGGACTTGCTATGGCACAGCCCGCGGGCGCGGCGTCGATATCGGGGACGCTCCTCGGTCCGATGCTGGGGCGGGTCCTCGACCCGGTGACGAACGTCGTTTCCCGCTTGGCGTCGCTCCCCGGTTCGGGGCTGGCGTTGGTGCTCCTCTCGGTCGGACTGGGGGTGCTCGTCTCGAAGTTCCTCGTTCGGCTCATCGGCCGCCCGGTGGCTCGGCGGGTGTCGAGACAGAGCGTCGCCCAGACGATCGTCCGCGGTGTCCGCGTCGGGACGATCGCCATCGCGCTGCTGTTCGGGCTCCGAGCGGCCGGCTTCCAGTTCACCGACCTGCTCGTCGGGACGGCGGTGTTCTCGGCCGTGATCGGTATCATCCTCGCTCCGCTCGTCGGGAACTTCATCAACGGCGTGTTCATCCTCGCGGACCAGCCGTTCGAGATCGGCGACATGATCGAGCTGGAGAACGGGACCACGGGGTTCGTCGAGGACATCACGATCCGGTACACCAAGATATTCACCCTCGACAACACGTTCCTCGTCGTTCCCAACGGGGCGATGCGCGAGCGCGACGTGACCAACTTCTCGGCGGAGGACGAGCGCACGCGGCGGTCCATCGACGTGCTCGTCACATACGAGAGCGACATCCCACAAGCTCGACGGCTCATCGAGCGGGCGGCTCGAGACTGCGACGCCGTCATCAACGGCGGCCCGGACATTCGCGTCGGCGTCGCGCGGTACGTCGCCAGCCCGGACTGCCGACTCCACGAGTTCGGCGACGACGGGATCCTGCTCCGGCTCCGGTACTGGGTGAAGAAGCCGTACAAGCTCGCGAAGGTGCAGTCGGACGTGAACACCCGGATTCGCGAGCGCCTCACCGACGCCGACGTCGAGATGGCGTACCCGCACCGCCATCTCGTCTTCGACGACACCTCCGGCGTCGCGCGGGTGGGGGGTCCGGAGGACGGGCGCCCGGCCGGCGAGCGGGCGGGTGACAACCCCGTCGACGACGGCACGCGGGGCGGCCGCACAGTCGACGGCGACTCCCCGGCCGACGACCTCGAAGACGACCGGTCGGACGGTGAGAAAGCCGTCAGCGACAGCACGGAAGGCGATCGGCCGACGGGCGGCGACGGCGTCTGAGACCACCGCACCACGCGGACCGCCGGAATCGGAAGCCTGATTGACCGAGCCGTTCACTTATAAATCAGTGAGCGACGAGCCCTCCGAGGACCGACCGGATTCCCCTCCAGGGGTCGACGGAAACGGCCCTCATAATGGCGACGACCCCGATGGCGACGGCCTTGACGGTAGCGGGCCCGGCGGCAGTGATAGCCCCGGCGGTGACGGGTCCGGCGGCAGTGATAGCCCCGGCGGTGACGGGCCCGGCGACGGCGACGAACGCGTCCCCAAGGAATCGATCACGGAGGGGAGCTTGGTGCGGCCGCTGTTCCAACTGGCGTGGCCCATCGTCGTCATCCAGCTGCTGCAGGTGACGTACAACGTGGTCGACACGCTCTACCTCGGCCGCCTCTCCGCGGAGGCGGTCGGGGCGATCAGCCTCGCGTTCCCGCTGATATTCCTGCTTATCGCCGTCGCCGGCGGGTTCACCACCGCGGGCGCCATTCTCGTGGCGCAGTACACGGGAGCAGACGGCGACCGGTCGGCGGGGCTGGTCGCGGGACAGACGATCTTCACGGTCTCCGTGCTCTCGGTGTTTATCGGGGTCGCGGGGTACTTCTACACGCGCCCGGCCCTGGAGCTCCTCCCGAGCGACCCCGCCACGGCGGCGACGGTGATCCCCCTCGCGGCCGACTACATGGAAGTCATCTTCGCCGGCATCCCGCTGATGTTCGGCTTCTTCGTCTTCTCCGCGCTGATGCGCGGCTACGGCGACACCCGGACGCCGATGGCGGTGATGCTCGTCTCCGTGGTCCTGAACGTCCTTCTCGACCCATTTCTTATCTTCGGATTCGCGGACAACCCGCTGTTCGAATGGCTCGCGGGGGTCCCGGCCGTCGGCGCGGTCGACCCGGTCGCGCTGGAGGCCACGCTGTTCGCGGCCACCGGATTCACCGGGTACGGGATCGAAGGAGCCGCGATAGCGACGATCTTCTCTCGGGGAGTCGCCACCGCGATCGGTATCTGGCTGCTGTTCGGCACCGGGCTGGGCCCCGCAGTCACGGTGAGCCACCTCGTCCCCGACCTGGGGTTCATCCGCGACATCTTCCGGCTCGGGCTCCCCTCCAGCGTCGAGCAGACGACCAGCGCGCTCGCGATGATCACCCTCACGGCGATGGTGGTCACGTTCTCGCCGCCGGTGGTGGCGGCCTACGGGCTCGGGAACCGACTCATCTCGCTCGTGTTCCTCCCCGCGATGGGGCTCGGGCGCGCGATCGACACGATGGTGGGGCAGAACCTCGGTGCGGACCGGGCTGATCGCGCCGCGCGGTCGGTCAAGCTCGCCACCGGGACCGGTGCGGGCGTGATGTTCCTCGTCGCGGTCGTCGCGGTGGCGTTCACCGAACCGATCGTTGGCGCCTTCCTCGGCGACGTGCCGGACGCGCCCGCGACGGTCGGCTACGCCGGCGAGTACGTTCGGATCCGTTCGGTCGAGTTCGCCTTCATCGGCGTCTCGCAGGTGATCCTCGGCGCGTTTCGCGGCGCCGGTAACACGAAGACCGCGATGGTGATCTCGATCCTCACGCTCTGGGTCGGCCGCGTCGCCAGCGTGGGCTACCTGGTCTTCGTCGTCGGGTGGGGCGAGACGGGGGTCTGGGTCGGCATGGCACTCGGTAACATCCTCGGCGCGGTGATCGGGGTCGCTTGGTTCGCCCGAGGAACGTGGACCGAACGCTACATCGAAGAGCCGGAACCCGACGTCGACCCGGTCGCGAGCGACTGAGGGGCCGGTACCGGGAGAGACGGAGGGCTCAGTGCCGGAAGAGGTGGATCGCGTGGTCGTCGCGGAGCAGACAGAATCGAGCGCCGTCGTTCTCGGGGAATGTCGTTCCGATCTCCCGCGTCGTGAACAGTCGGTCGAACGGGGCGTCACAGACCGGGCACGGGACGTCCTTTCGATTCTTCCAGAGTCGCGTCGATCCCGTGTCCTTGAGCTGTTTCAGCGCGTGGCGGTGGTCGTGGACGTCGAACCGCGTCATAAGCGGCAGTCGATGGGGCGGCGGTTGAATGTGCCCCCGCGAGTATCACGCGTGATTTCGACGTGTTCGGCGCGTCGGGTCTCTCTGTTCGGCGCGTCGGATCTCTCTGTTCGGCGCGTCGGGTCTCTCTGTTCGGCGCGTCGGATCTCTCTGTTCGGCGCGTCAGGTCTCTCGGTCGGCTAGTTGCGACCGAGCCCGTTCGAGCGCCGCGGCGTCCCCGACCCGAACGTACTCGCCGAGCGCGTCGGCGGCGTCGACGAGCGCGTCGGCGTCCGCGACGGGGACGTCGCCGTTGAGCGCCTCGACGCGTTTCGCTCTGTCGCGGAGGCGCCCGAGGACCTCTCTGGCCGGTGCGATCCGGGACTGCGGGTCGTCGCCGGCGACCGTTACCGTCGGCGCGGGCGCTTCCTCGTCGCTCATTATTTCGGAGTCGGCTTCGACCTCAGGGGCGGTTTCGACCTCGGTGGCGTCGACGGCTGCGTCGTTCGTTTCGCCATCGGCGTCGAGTTCGTCGAGGAACGCGAGGAGGTCGCTCCGGTACTCGTCGACCGCGCGAGCCGCCGCCATCCCGCGTGCCTCGCGCAATCGCTCGGGGACGTCCGCCGTCGCGGGGCGGTCGCCGTCGTCGGCTCCGGCCAGCAGATCGAGGAGGTACTCGCGGTCAGCGTCGGTCGGATCGCGGAGCCGGTCGTAACAGTCGACCGCCTCCAGGAGCTCTCGGGCCGCGAGGTAGACGGTGTCGAGCGGGAGCAGCTCTCCGCCGCGAACGAACCCGCGCTTGCGGACGTACTCGCGGAGGTCCGACTTGAGGTCGTCGACCCCCTCCGCGGGCAGGGTCCCGCTCGCGTCTCCGAACCGGGCACGATGTGGGCTGAGGTCGAGGGACGCGGGGGCGTCAGTGTGGGCCGTGCGGTCGTCGACGCCGACGCTTCGGAGGCTCCCGCAGTCCGGGCACTCGACGCTTCCCGTCTCGTAGTACGACCACCGAGCGCCGCACCCCTGGCACTCTCGCTCGCCGCGGACTTTCATACTCGGAGCCTCGGACCGTCCGGCGTAAAGGGCTGTGGTCGGCGACGCCTCGGCGGCGTTCCGCATGCGTTCCGGCCGGGCTTCGGCGGCACTTCGGCGAGGGTTCGCAACACGTTATATAAGCGATCCGTGAGAACTGTCGGCCATGAGTTGGCACGCCGTCGCCGCCCTCGACGACGCGGTCGACGCCACGCGTCGGTTCCTGTTCCCGTTCAGCCTGGTTCGCTGGGCGAAACTCGCCCTCCTCGTACTCTTGATGGGCGGAAGCGGCGCCAGCGCGAACGTTCCGGTTTCATTCGTCTCCGACACCGACGTGGCGCCGCCTCGGGGGATGGATTCGGGCGTCGGCGGCGTCGGTCCGAACCCCGCGACTATCGAGCGGTCCGCAGGGTCGATCGATCCGGGGACGCTCGCAGTCGTCGCGGTCGGAATCGGCCTGCTGATCGTCGCGGTCTCGGTCGTCTCGCTGTCACTGCGGCTGGTCTTCTACGACGCCATCCGCACGAACGAGGTCCGGATCTGGCGGCCGTTCCTCGCACGGCTCCGCCAATCGATCGGGCTGTTTCTGTTTACCGCGACGCTGAGCATCGCAGCGGCGGCGCCCGTCGCGCTCGCGGCGTTCGTTACGGTCGCTGGGGACGCTCCGATCGGGTGGGAGCCGGTCGACGCGGTAGCCGGAACGCTCGGGTCGCTATCGGTCGGTACGGCCGTCGTTCTGGGAGTTCTCGGCGCCGCGTTCGTCGCAGTCGCCGTACTCGCGCTTCGCTTCACCTACGAGTTCGTCGTGCCGACCATGATCGTCGAGGAGACCGGGGTTCTCGGGGGATGGAGTCGGTTCTGGACAACGCTGCGCGCCGAGTGGACGGAACTGGTGGTCTATCTTCTCGTCCACTTCGTCGTCTCGCTGGGGCTTTCGGTCGTCGCGGGGATCGCGGCCGTGTTCGCCTTCGCGCTCGTGGCCACGGTCGCCGGCCTCGTGCTCCTCCTCGTGGCCGTCGCTCTCGGTGGACTTGGCGCGCTGGTTGGAACCGCAGCCGGGGCGGCGGCAATCGGGCTCGCGGTGCTCGCCGGGTCTGCGCTCCTGCTCGTGCTTCTGTTGCCGGTGCAGGTTCTCACCCAGTCGTACCGCATCGCCTATGAGGTCTCGACGCTCGGTGGGATGGATCCCGACCTCGCGCTGCTTCACCCCGACCTCGGTACTCGGGCTTCCGGGCCGGCAGGGGCGGACGGCGCCGATTCCTCCGACCGTTGAGCGTTCTGATCGCTGAGCGCTCTGACTGCTGGGCGCTCTAGTCGTTGATCCTTCTGGTCG
>NZ_NHPE01000069.1:0-15751 GCF_002252895.1 Halorubrum sp. Eb13
CCGACGGCGGCCGGGTCGACCCGGCTCCCGACCCACAGCAACGTGGCGAGAAGCCCGAGGACCGCGACCGGGAGGAACCACTGCACGACCGCGAGCAGCCCCGCGGAGGCCTGGACGCCGATCACCACGAGGAGCGTCGGACCGCAGCAGGCGAACCCCGACAGGAGCCCGGGGAGCCCCGCGGCGGCGCCCGCCCCGGCGCCGATCCGACACGCCGCGGGGCCGCGCCAGGCGACGACGGAGACCGCGAGGGTGACGCCGACGAGCGCGGCGAGTCCCAGCCCGATGGCGGCGTTGACGGGCGCGAACAGGTACTCGACCGGACCGGCCGCGACCAGCGCGACGGGCTCGTACTGGAACGGTCCGACTCGGCGGGTCAGGAGCGAGAGCGGGTCGCTCGCAACGGTGACGTCGACGACGGGCTCCGAGCCGGTCCGCGCGACCCCGGTGTCGCGGAGTCCGAGGTGACGCAGTCCCGCGGCGTACGCGAGGAGGTACGCGACTGCGACGACCACCGTCGTCGCCCGACCGTCGCGCCGACCGAGCGCCGCGCGGACGGCGAACCCGGTCCGGCGGACCAGCCCGGCCGCCCACGCCGCCGGCGCCTCGGTCGGAGAGACGGACTCAGCGGCCATACCCCGCCTCCGTGTGCTCGCCGACGAACGCCGTCTCGGGGTAGAACCCCGCCCACGCGAACCACATCGCGTCGAGCGCGAGCACCGGCTCCAGCGGGAGGTCGCCCGCGGCGATCCCGCCGCCCTCGGAGCCGACCCGATAGGCGTCGCCGTCGGGCTCGACCCGGAGACCGTCCGGGTTGCGGTAGACGTGACCGGTCGAGAGCCCCGGGTCGGCGACGGCGACGACGTCGTCACCGTCCCCGCCGACCGAGCCGGTCAGGACCCGCTCCGAGAGCAGCGTCGCCTTGTCGAACGCGACGGCGCCGCGCTCGGTCCGCGCGCCGATCACGACCGACTTCGCGTGGCCCTCCTCGGGCGACGACAGCGGCCGGAACATGGTGCCGTCGCGGGCGTAGTAGCCGCCGAGCGGCGCGTAGCTCCCGTACGGGTCGGTCTCGTATCTCCGCACGTACCCGGTGTCGTCGGTCATGACGAGCGACTCCGGGTGGCGCTCGGCCCACGCCGCCGCCGTCGTCCACACGACGCGGAACTCGTCGAGCGTCTCGCCGCTCATCGGCCCGTCGATGGCCGTGGCGAGCATCTGGGGCCACCAGCTGTCGGTCGTCCGGTCGTACATGATCAGGTTCGAGTTGACGAGTTGCCCCGACACCCCGAACGTCGCCTCGCCGCGGCGGAACCCCTGCGCCGTGCCGGTGAGCGGGCAGTAGGTGACCGCGACCGGCTCGCCACCGATCTCGTCGTTGACGATCTCGTGGTGGGAGAGGACGTGTTGGGGGTACGCCTTCGCCTCCCCGTCGCGAACGACGCCGAACACCGGCACCCCCTCGGCGTACGTCACGTCCGCGATCGGTTGGAACGACGGGTCGTCGATCGAGGGGATCCCGTCCTTCCCGACGCCGCCGCTGAGCGATTCCGTTACCAGGGTTTCCGGATCGTACGCGAGGTGGTAGTCGGTATCGACGGTCGGCGGACCGTTCTCGCCGTCCGAACCGTCGCCGTCAGCACCGTCAGAATCGTCGCCGTCACCGCCGTCCGAACCGGCACCGCCGTTGCCGCCGTCACCGTCCGAACCGTCGCTCCCGTCGGCGGTATCGAGGACGCCGCCGCCGAGACAGCCGGCGACGCCGACGGTACCGATCGCCGCGATACCGGCCAGCGCCGACCGACGAGAGCGGTTCATGCGCTCGCTTCGGCCTCGATAGTATAAAGATCGAAGCGCGGGTGTGAGACTCACACACAGCCGCGAGGGGCGTCCCTACCCGTTCTCTTCCGGGTGACTCCCGTCGACCGGGCGCTCGCGAAGCCGGTCCGCGATGGCGGCGCCCGCGGCCCGCGGGTCCGGCTGCGCGACGTCGACGGGGTCACCGACGGCGACGCGCCCGGGCTCGACGACATCGCAGCAGAGCCCGCCGCGGTTCCGCAGCGCGGACGCGAGCCCCGCCTCGCCGGCCAGCGACTCGACGTGCGCGCAGGGCGGCCGCCGCCGGGTCGGTCGCAGGCGCGCGCCCCCGACCGCGACGGTCGCCTCCAGCAGGTCGTCCATCGCCGCTCCGAACCCCTCGACGACGACGTTCCGTCGGTGACGGCCGTCCGAGACGTCGATCCCGGTCTCCGCGCGGACCGCGTCGAGGGCCTCGGCGGCGACGAGGGTGACGGCGCAGCCGTCGAGCTGGAAGTGTCCGTCGCCTCGGCGGTATCGATCGCCCTCGACGCCGCCCGGGCGGATCGCGACGGTCTCCCGCAGTTCTGGCGGAGCCCCGCCCTCGGGCGCCGTGACCAGACTCCGGACGGTGCCGGTCGCCTCCTCGTCGCCGGTCACGGCGTCCCTCCGAGCAGCGACGGGTCGCCCGGCTTCAGCCACTCGCGGTGCGCGTAGTAGACGGCGGCGACCGGCGGCGCGACCAGCGCGGCGAGCGCGTACAGCCATTTGAATAGTCCGAAATCGGCGACGCCGCGCTCGTCCAGCGACAGCGCGTCGAGGAGGACCGCGGCGGTCGCGAGCGGCGCGAGGAGGTAGCCGTGGGCGAACGCGACGGCGGCGCCGGCCGGGGTGCCGGCCGAGAGCAGCGCCCAGTCGAGCGCGTAGAGGACGGTCCACCCGCCGGCGGCGACGGCGAGGACGAGGAGCCACGGGCCGTCGAACCGCCTGCCGGGCTGTTGGGCGGCCGACCCGTCGGGGTCGTCGGCCGGTGGTTCGGCGTGGGTGCTCACGGTGGAACTGGGCGCCCGACGATACTCAACGTTCGGGTCGCCTGCG
This sequence comes from Halorubrum sp. Eb13, assembly GCF_002252895.1. Lineage (NCBI taxonomy): Archaea > Methanobacteriati > Methanobacteriota > Halobacteria > Halobacteriales > Haloferacaceae > Halorubrum > Halorubrum sp. Eb13. Next base: position 2,896 of record NZ_NHPE01000069.1, read on the forward strand.
GTTCGCGGGCGGTGTGCTCGCGACCGGGAGCCGACCTACTCGTCGAAGGTGCCCGCGGAGAGGTAGCGCTCGCCGCTGTCCCAGAACACGGTGACGACGAGCGGCTCATCGCCCTCGTACGCGCCCGTCTCGCGGAGCTCCGCGGCGACGTCCTTCGCCGCGAGGTTCGAGGCGCCGGAGGACTGTCCCGCGAGGATCCCCTCTTCGCGGGCGAGCCGGCGGCACTCGGCCTCGGCGTCGTCGATGTCGACCGTGTGGACCTCGTCGATCAGGTCGACGTCGAGGTTCGGCGCGACGAACCCCGGTCCCATCCCCTGAAACGCGTCGCTTCCGGGCTCCCCGCCGGAGAGGACGGCGTTGTCGCTGGGCTCGACCGCGTCGATCCTGACGCCGGGGAACGCCTCGCGGAGCCGGCGGCCGATCCCGGAGAGGGTGCCGCCGGTCCCGACGCCGGCGACGAGCGCGTCGACGGTCCGGTCGCCGACCTGCTCGACCACTTCCTGACCGGTCGTCTCGTAGTGGGCCCGCGGGTTCGCGGGGTTCTCGAACTGGCGGAGCTGGACCATCCCGGCCTCGGTCTCCAGTTCGTCCGCGCGCTCCTTGGCCGCCGAGATGTCGCCGTCGACGGTCTCGAGGTCGGCCCCGTACGCCCGCATGATGCGCCGGCGTTCCATCGACTTGCCGTCGGGCATCACGAGCGTCACGTCGTACCCCTTCACGGCGCCGACCATCGCCAACCCGATGCCGGTGTTTCCGGACGTCGGCTCGACGATCCCGTCGCCGGGCTCGAGATCGCCCGCCTCCTCGGCCGCCTCGACCATGTACCGCGCGGGGCGGTCCTTCGCGGAGCCGCCCGGGTTGCGCGACTCGACCTTCGCGGCCACCGTCGTCTCAGGCGGCGATTCGACCCGTACCAGCCTCGAGCCGAGTCCCTCCAACACGTCGTCGTCCATTGGGTCAACGGACGGGACCGTCACTCAAATGCCCGACGGACCGCGGCAAAACGCGTGCGGCTCGCGGCGGGAGCCGATCGCCGCGCCGCGGGACGCGCTCCCGCCGTTCGTCCCGCCGCGAGACGCGTTCGCGCCGTTCGTCCCGCCGCGGGACGCGTTCGCGCCGTTCCCGGGACGCAGTTGCTACCGACGCGCGGTTTACAAGCCCTCCCGGCGTACCGAGGCGCATGACGCTCGAAACGCTCGCGCCCGACGCGGCCGCCGGCGACGCGCTCGACGACGAGGTCCTGGCGGCGCTCGGGTCCGACGACTACCGATTCAAGGTGTGGGGCGGCGACTGGTGCGGCGACTGTCGGCGACAGCTCCCCGCGTTCGCGGCGGCGCTCGACGCCGCCGGCGTCCCCGACGACCGGATCGAGGACTTCCCGGTCACGAAGGGGCCGAACGGCAAGGAGGGCGACCGAGTCGAGGAGTACGGGATCGAGCTGATCCCGACCGTCGTCGTCGAAAGCGCCGACGGCGAGGAGCTCGCCCGCTTCGTCGAGGAGGCGGACGTCTCGATCGCGGAGTTCCTCGCGCGCGAACTCTCCGAGGCCGAGGCGAGCGCCTGAGTCGGACCCCCGGTCTTCTTTTCAGATTCGGTTCAGGCGTCCAGTTCAGCGACGATCCGCTCGCGGATCGCCCCGGCGTCCACGGGCGCCCACGCCTCGATGTCGTACGTCACGTCGGCGAGGACCTCCAGTCGGTCGGCGTCGCCCTCGCCGATCGCCGCGACGGCGTCCTCGGAGAGCCGCGCGCGGACCGCCTCCGAGAGCGCCTCGCGGTCCACGTCGCGCTCGGGCACGTCGAGGATGTGCGGGAGGTCCGCCGCGCCCTCCGGCAGCGAGGGGAACGCCGCGGGCCCGACCGCGAGGGCGACGGCGTCGGCGTCGAGCCCCTCGTCCGGGTCGACGACGTCTGCGAGGGCGCCGCCCGCGTCTCCCGACGTGTCGCCCGCCTCCGACAGCGCCGCGGGCGGCGCCGGGACCAGGGCGTACTCCGCGACGGCGACGTCGATGGCGGCGGCGATGGCGTCGCCGTCGACCTCCGTTCGCTGTTTAAACGCGAGTTCCGAGAGCGCCCGCGAGAGCTCCGCGCGGGTGAGCCATCCGAACAGGTCCACGACGCCGGCGAGGTCGTCCCGGGCGGCCACGCTGGGCGCGTCGGTCGCGGTACCGTCGGGCCCGTCCGCACCCGGCATCCGTCAGTCCTCCCCCGGCGCCGGATCGATGGAGGGCTCCGTCGACGGCCGATGGCCGTTCCCCCTGACGTCGGCGTCGCCGAGCGCCCCGCCGGCCCGTGTCGCTCCGCCGCTCGTTTTGCCTCCCGCTTCGTCGGCCGCCGCCGCGAGGTCCGCCCGGGCCGCCTCGGCGACCTCGGCCGGCGTTACCGGCGCGTCGCGCCACGCCGGGAGGCGGGTGTCCGGCCCCGGCTCGCCGAGGGCGTCGGCGTACGTCGCCACCTGCGAGCGCTCGTCGGCGCGGTCGTAGTCGAGGCCGTTGAACGCGGCGTCGGTCTCGTACCCCGCGATCATCGCCTCGGCGGCCTCGCGGTAGCGGTCGCCGAGGCCGTCGTAGTCGACGGCGACGCCGCCGTCCTCGACCGCCCGGAGGGTCGCCTCGCCGACCGCCCGGCTCATGTCCGCGAGGCCGGTCGGGCCGTCGACGGAGCGGTGGTCGTGCTCGTAGCGGCCGAGGTCGACCTGCGCGCTCCCCGCGAAGCCGGCGTGCGCGTACGCCTCGCCGAGCGTTCCGGCCTCCAGGCCCCACCCGCGCTGGACGCGGAGCTCGGAGACCAAGTCCGTCGTCGCCGCGAACTCCCCGGCGAGCGCGTATCGGAAGGCGTTGAGGTACTCGATCACGCCCGCCTCGCGGCGCTCGGTGGCGTCGGCGAGCGCGCGGACGAGCGGTCTGAAGAACAGCCGGAACAGCCGGCCGTACAACGCCCCGTCCTCGACGCGGGCGTAGTACCCCTTCGCGAAGGAGTGACCGTTCGCGACCGGGAACAGCAGTCGGTTGACGAACGCCGGCGAGTACGTCTTCGTGTCGGCGTCGTGGACGACGACGTACTCCTCGTTCAAGGCTCGGCCGAGGCCGAGCCACACGTCCCGACCCTTCCCGCGGTCGCCGTCGAGCCCGCGGTCGGCGAGCAGGTCGTCGAGACGGGGGCCGCCGCACCAGAGCGTCTCCACGTCGATGTCGAAGCCGGCGAGCCACCGGGCGAAGGGACCGACGCGGTCGGCCGGGGCTCGGAGGGGAACGATAACGCGAGCGGGGTCGACCGTCTCAAGCGCCGAAAGGACGCGTTCGGCCGCGAGCGTTCCGTACTCGCGCTCCGTCATCGGCACCACGACCGCCGCCCGGCCGACGGGTGCGTCGGGCCGGTGGTCCGTCAACGCGTGCAGGGTCGTCACGCGCTCTTGGACGTACTCCATTATCAACGCACAGGAGCGGGAAAGCCTAAACAGGTGCGGTACCCGTGGTCCGTGCCGACACGCGAACGGGGGTCGACGGGACCCGCTTCCCGCCGCGGTCACGCCGCCGGCTCCGCGTTCGCCGCGCCGCCCGGGACGCGACCCATGCGCGCCAAGGCGGCGTACGCGACCACGACCGCGGCCAGCCCGCCGGCGAGCCCGAGGAAGACGGCGTCGTAGGCGACGCCGGCCTCGATCGCCTCGCCCACGGCCCACGAGCCGGCCGCCTGGGTCGTCATCATCCCGGCGGAGTAGACGGCGTACGCCGAGGCCCGGGACCCGTCCGGCAGCGACGCGAGGAGGAAGGTGTCCATCGCGGGGAACAGCATGTGGATGGCGAAGCCCACGGCGAGGCTGGCGGCGACGACGGCGACGACCCCGGAGACGGCGACGACGAGGACGACGCTCCCGATGAACGCCGAGACGATCCCGAGCAGGTACGGCACGTGCGGGAGCCGGTCGGCCAGGTCGCCGGAGACCAGGAAGGCGGGGACGCCGGCCGCGAAGATCACCGTCAGGAGGTTCCGGGCGGTCGCCGGCGGGAGCCCCTTGTCGATCATGTACAGCTCGTAGAAGTTGAACAGGCCCTGCCAGACGAACCCCGTGAGCCCCATCAGCACGACGGCCGTCAGGATGAGCTTCCACTCGGAGAGCGCGCCGCCGACGAAGTCGGTGTCGCCCGCGCCGGCGTCGGGGAGGTCCGTCCGCGCGGCCAGGAGCACGAAGGCGGCAGTCGTCGCGGCCGCGGCGGCCGCGAGCCCGTAGAAGGCGAGCCGCCAGTCGTACCACAGCGCGACCGTGACCACCGGCGCGGCGGCGACCGCGGCGAGCTGGCTCGCGGTGCCGTGGACGCCCATCGCGCGGCCGACGCTGTCCGGGAACAGCTCGGAGACGAACGGGTTCGCGGCGACGAAGTAGACGCCGGAGGCCAGCCCGATCGCGAAGGCGGCGGTCATCAGCGTCGGCACGCCCGGCGCGAGCGCGACGCCGAGCGCGCCCAGCGTCAGCATCGCCCCCGAGGCCAGGATGACGAAGCGACGGGAGAACCGCGTGAGCGCCCACCCGGCCGGGAGCCGCGGGGCGGCCGAGCCGAGCCACGCGAGCGTGACGATGAGGCCGGCGGTCCCCTCGCCGATCGCGAACTCGCCGACGAACTGCCCCACGAGGGGTGCGAACACGACGCGCGCGAAGTTGACGAGGAAGACCAGGGCGCACAGCGATCCGAACAGCCTGGTCCGTGACACGGGCGGTCTTCACGTCGCCCGGAGACAAGCGTTGCGAAAACGGGGCGCCGCGGGAGGTCGTGGCGTGTCGCACCGCGCCGACGGGGAGTCGTCGCCGTCCGACTCGCGTCGTACGGGGTTTTTATACCCACACGCGACAAACCCGGATATATGAAATCGACGCGCAAGGGACTTCGCGACGGCGACCTGTTTAAGGACACCTACGAGCGACTGAACTGCGCCGACTGCGAGAAGGTCTTAAAGAAGCAGAACGACCCCGACGAGGTGTTCTCGGTCCGGGTCTGCCCCGAGTGCGAGGCGACGTTCAAGGAGCTCCGCTGACGCGCGGTTCGGCCGCGACGAACCACCGCCCGAACGGGCCGCTTCGAGTTCCCGCGCCTCCAACTCTCCGTTTTCCTCCGTCCCGCTTCTCACCCGTCCCGCGCTCAGTCGGCCGACTCGACCGCGTCGTTCACCGACGCCAGCACGGGATCGACTTCATCGGCGACCAGACCGATCCACCGGTACCCGGCGAACGCCTCGGCGACCGGGCGGGCCCCGGGAGTGGTCCCCGAGAGCACGGCGTCGTGCTCGTCGAACAGGGGGCGGACCTGCGCCCCGAGCCAGCGCGCCAGCGGGTTCGCGCTCGTCACGAGCCCCTCCATCGACCCGATCGCGTCGTCGCGCGCGTCGGCGACTGCGGCGGGGTCGGACGGGAACATCGTCTCTCCGTCCTCGATCCGCGCCGCGAGGGCGTCGAGCGCGCGCAGCCGGACCCGGGCGAGCGCCGTTCGGGTGAGCGACGTGGCCGGGTGGTCCGGCGTCCAGTCGTCGATCGGGATCGGGTCGAACCAGAGCTCGTCGAAGGTCCGGTAGACCGCGCCGGACAGCAGCGAGACGCTCGGCGCGTCGCGCGGGACCGGCCGGTCGTCGAGGAACGCCTCGATACCGGGGCTCCGCCTGAGCCGCTCGGCCTCCTCTCCGTGAAGCGCTCGCAGCCGGTCGCCGATCGCGGCGCCGACCGCCTCCGCCGCCTCCCGGAGGGGCGTATCGACCGCCCGCGGCTCGGAGAGCGATCCCTCGTACCGGCGGCGGAGGTGCCGACCGACCTCGACGTGCGACTGCACCCGCTCGACCTCTCCGACCGTTTCCCCGGCGCGAAGCGGGTTCGCGCTGGCCGCGATCTCACCCTCTCCGCCGACGAGGTCCCGCCGCCGGGCGGTGTCGAGCCAGCGCTCGATCGGGCCGTACACGGCGGCCCCGGCGAGCGGGTCCGACGCGGTTCCGGGGAGCGCGGCCAGCGTCTCCGCGGTCCGATGCCGGACCGTCCCCAAGCCCGCCGTCACTCCCTCCGGGTCGCCCTCGGTCGTCACAGCGGCCCAGGTGCCGACCGCGGTCGCGGCGTGGGCGCGCGCGGTCGCGAACCGCTCCGCCCGTCGAAGCGGCGTGAGCGACGCCTCGGGCGCCGGGAGCGCGTCGCGGGCGTCGTCGCGCCCCGCCGCGATCTGCTCGCGGATCGCCCCGTTCGGGAGCGTCTCCGCCGTCAGCGGGTCGGGGACCGGTTCGAGCAGCCGGTCGACGCGGTCCGCGAACGCGGTCGCCGCCTCGCTCTCGATCGGCACGGGAACGAGCCGCGGCCGGTCGGGGACGGGAGTCTCGATCGCCCGCGACACTCCGGCCGTGTCGATCGACGGCGGGTCGTCCCAGAACTCTCCGCCGCGCCGGCGCCCGCCGTCGAGACAGCCGCCGAGCGCGAGCGCGCCGGCGGCCGCGGCGGCCCCGAGCGCCCCGCGGCGGGTGAGGCGGCGCGTCACGACCCGTCACCCCCGGTCTCGTCGGCGCTCGGTCCGGACGTTCCGGTATCCCCCAGCGCCGTGTCGGACCCCGGCACGGTCGCGTTCGCGTCGATCCGGTCGTACTCCGTCCCGACCGCTCGGCAGGGGGAGCGCCCGCTCGACCCCGAGCCGCTGAGCGGCGAGCGAAGCGCCGCGGGGAGCCGGAACAGGAGCCCGACGGCGTCGCGCGTGTCGGCCTCGCAGGCCGCGTCGGGCGGCCGGAGCTCGCGGCAGTACTCGTACTCGACGTGGCCCGGCCGCCACGAGACCGACCGGATCCGGTACCGGTAACACGACTCGATGCTGGCCGGTGCGACGAACACCGTCTCCGTCTCGTAGTCGGTCTCGTCGAGGAACGATCGGACCCGCGCCCGCCCCTCGTCGGCGACGCCGGCGGCGACCGTCAGCTCGGCCGCCCGTTCGTCGCTCGTCACGAGTTCGCGGGAGAGCGGGACGGGGTCGACGTCGTCGTCGCCTCCCTCGGTCCCGGCGTCGTCTTCGGCGTCATCGCCTTCGACCCCGAGGTCGACGACGACGGCCTCGCCGCCGGGGTTCCGGACCTTCAACACCGTCGGATCGCCGTCACTGCCCGACCTCGACTCCGCGGACCGGGACGGGTCGCCGTCGTCGCTCGTCTCGGCGCCCAGGCAGCCGCCGAGCGCGAGCGCGCCGAGCGACGCGCTTCGGAGGAGGGCTCGCCGTGTGGGGGACATGGGCCCGCGTTGAACCGGTCCCGACAAACGTCTTGTGGCCGCCACGCTCCGGGCGGAGGGCGAGCTACTCGAACACCGCGTCGAACGCGGAGGCGCCGAGCGGGTCGAAGGTGCCGGCTGCGACGTTCTCGCGCACGTGATCCGCGTCGCTCGCGCCGACGAGCGAGGCGGTGACGCCCGGCGCGCTCCGCGCGAAGTTGAGCGCGCGCTGGGCCGGCGTCTCGCCGGAGAGGGTCGCGTCGACGTCGGCCGGGATCGCGCCGGGCTCGGCGAGTTCCCCCTGTCCGATGCTCGCGCTCGTCACGACCGAGAGCCCGGCCTCGTGGGCGAACTCCAGCGTCGAGACGGGCTCGGCGTCGGCGCCGCCTCCCGGCGGGCGCTGGGTCCGCCGCGTGAACGCGTCCGCCATCGCGACGTTGAACGGGAGCTGGACCGCCTCGAACCCGTGGTCGTCGTCGGGGCCGACCGCCTCGCCGGCGGCCTCGGCCCGCGCGAGGACCTCGGCGAGCGAGAGGTACCGCTCGTGCTCTTCGGGGACGCGGAATGCGTCCCACGTGGCGACGCCGTAGGCGCCGACGTCCCCGGCCGCTCGCCGGCGCTCCAGCGCCTCGAAGGCGGCCTCCAAGCGGTCGTACACCGCCTCGCGGGAGCGAGCCGCGAGCTGGGTCTCGGGGTTGTGGACGTAGAAGAGGTCGACCGCGTCGAACCCGAGCCGGTCGAGCGAGCGGTCGAGCGACCACTCCAAGTACTCGGGCGCCATCGCGTGCGCGCCGTTCGCGAGCGCCTCGGCGTCGACCACCCCCTCGGCGAGGAAGCGGTCGCGGACGTACGCCGCGGGGTCGTCGGGACGGTCGCCGTCGAACGGGAGGAATCCGCCCTTCGTCGCGACGACGACCGCGTCGCGGTCGATCGGCGACTCCCGGACCGCCTCCCCGACGATGCGCTCGGCTCGCCCGCACCGGTAGTTGACCGCGGTGTCGACGTGGTTCACCCCGGAGCGGAGCGCGAGCCCGATCGCCTCGCGGGAGGCGTCGTCGACGGCGGGGGTGGGCTCGCCGAGGTAGGTGCCGATGCCGACGCTGGAAGCCACGCCCGGCCCGAACCGACGGAAGTAGGTCCGCCCGAAGGCGTCGCCGAACCGGTCGCGGTAGGCCCAGAGCGCGTCGCGGGTCGCCATGTTCGTCCGACAGGTGGCGCCGCGGGGAGAAAAGTCGCGCGGCGCGAGGCGAGTCCGCCGCGGGCGTCGCGTCACGCGCGTCTCGTGAGCCGGTAACGTGTCAGACGGATGGACGACGGTGACACAACGACTATACGTCGTCCGGGAGTCGAAACGGGCAATGGCCTCGCTCACCGACCACCTGTCCGATCTCGTCGAGGACGCGGACGCGGTGCTCCTGTTCTCGCCGACGAGCTCGTTTCACGACCGGTTTGAGGACGGCGACACGGATATCGTCGTCGTCGCCCCCGACAACGACGTCGACGCCGACACGTTCGTCGAGCTCCCCCTCCCGTTCGACAACGTGAAAGACCGGGTCCGGTTCGGGATCGAGGGCGCGATGGACGCCGACCTCGTCTCCGAGGGCGACGAGGTGGTCTGCATCGCGTCGGTCTTCGACGGGGGGTCGGACGCGGTGATCCGCGTCACCGTCGACGAGACGGTCCACACGGGGATCTACGACCTGTTCGTCAACTCCCGGGCCGAGCCGAGCGTCATCCGCGACGTGTTCGAAGTCGCGATCGAGCTCGGACAGAAGGGGCAGAAGGGGAAGCCGGTGGGCGCGCTGTTCGTCGTCGGCGACGCGGGGAAGGTGATGAACAAGTCCCGCCCGCTGTCGTACAACCCGTTCGAGAAGTCGCACGTCCACGTCGGCGACCCCATCGTGAACGTGATGCTCAAGGAGTTCTCCCGACTGGACGGCGCGTTCGTCGTCTCCGACTCCGGGAAGATCGTCTCCGCCTACCGCTACCTCGAGCCGGGCGCGGAGGGCGTCGACATCCCGAAGGGGCTCGGCGCGCGCCACATGGCCGGCGGCGCGATCACTCGGGACACGAACGCGACCGCGATCGTGCTCTCGGAGTCGGACGGGCTCGTCCGTGCGTTCAAGGCGGGCGAACTCGTCTTGGAGATCGATCCGGAGGAGTACTGACCACCCATGCTCGCGGTACCGAACGCGCTGAGCGAGTTCGTGACGACGGTCCCCGAACGGGTGTGGCTCGCCCTCTTCGTGCTCGTCGTCGGGCTGATCCTGGCGTACGTCGTCGGGGTGATCAACCGCCGGCTGCTGACCCGCGCCGGCGTGCCGGAGGCGATCGAGGGGACCGCGTTCGAGCGAACCGTCCGCGAGTTCAACACGTCGACGGTGCGGATCTTAGCGCAGCTGTCCAGCTACTTCATCGTCGCCGTCGCCGTCATCGTCGCCCTCACCGTCGCCGAGGTCAACTACCTCGACCGGTTCTGGTCCTCGGTCGCCTCCTTCCTCCCGCGCCTCTTCGTCGCCGCGGTCGTCATGATCGTCGGCGTCGTCGTCGGCGACAAGGCGGAGTTGATCGTCGCCGAGCGGCTCCGCGGGATCAAGCTCCCGGAACTCGGCGTGTTGCCCCCGCTCGTCAAGTACAGCGTCGTGTACGTCGCCGCGCTGGTCGCGCTCGGACAGGTGGGCGTGCAGACGCTCGCGCTGGTCGTGCTGCTCGCCGCGTACGCGTTCGCGGTCGTGCTGTTCGCCGCGCTGGCGACGAAGGACCTCGTCGCGAGCGCGGCCGCCGGGGTGTTCCTCCTCCTCCGGCAGCCCTACGGCGTCGGCGACGAGGTGAAAGTCGCCGGCGAGCGCGGCATCGTCCAGGAGGTCGACCTGTTCGTCACCCACATCGAGGCGGACGGGGAGGACCACGTGATCCCGAACCACTCCGTGTTCCGCGACGGGATCGTCCTGATCCGGGAGTGACGGCGGCGGGCCGGGGTCGAGCGTGGGCCGCATGCTCCCGGTGGCGAGTCCCTGACCGTTCCCACGCCGTGGGAGTAGCTATCACGATATAACTGGCGGGCGGTCCGAGACGCAACTATGAGCCACGACGACGCCGTCGCCTGCGAGGGGTGGGACGCGAGCGAGTGCGAGGGCACGGTCCACTGCCCGCCGCGGTGTCCGCGGTTCGTGGACAAAGAGGGAGCCCGGTGGACGATCCGGCCGGCCGTCACGGAGGACGCCGCGCCGCTCGCCGAGATGTACGAGGGGTTCGAGACCGCGGACCGCGCGCAGGGGCTCCCCCCGGTGACGCGGGGCCGCCGGGCGGAGTGGATCGAGTCGATGCTGCGCGAGGGGAGCAACGTGGTCGCCGAGCGCGACGGCGAGCTGTTCGGTCACGCGATGTACACGCCGACGGACGCGGCGCGTCCGGAGCTCGCCGTCTTCGTCCACCCGACTATGCAGGGACGGGGCGTCGGCACCGAGCTCTGCCGGCACGTGATCGCCGACGCCGCCGCCGGGGGTCGCGACGGACTCGAACTCCACGTCGAGAGCGGGAACCGCGTCGCGCGTCGCGTCTACCGGACCGTCGGGTTCGAACTCGCCGAGCGCCGCGGCGACCTCCGGATGGAGCTCGATCTGAACGACCCGATCGCGAGGGAGGTGCGCTGGCCGCCGCTCGCGCGGGAGGGCCCCGCGACGCCGGTCTCGGAGACGCCGTCGGACGCCGGTCGCTCTCCCGCCCCGGCCGACGACTGACGCGGACGCGGCGCGAGCGCGGCGCGAGCGAGAGGGCGCGCGGTCCCCGCGGCTCCGGCCGCCTCGGCGACCCCCGCCACCGCAACCGTTAGGCCCGGCCGTCCCCAGGAACCGATAGCCGTGGAGGACGCCATCGAGTGGCTGCGGAACCGACCGTTCTACGAGGGACAGATCGCGGAGCACCGCCGGCTCCCCGCCCGCGAGCCCGCCTTCGGCGACGTCGACCTCGCGCCCCGGATGGCCGACGCGCTCTCGAAGCGGGGGATCGACCGCCTCTACCGCCATCAGACCGACGCGATCGAGGCGGTCCGCGACGGCGACGACGCCGTGCTCGCCACCGAGACCGCGAGCGGGAAGTCGCTCGCGTACACCGTCCCCGCGTTCGAGGCCGCGATGGACCACGGGGGGCGGACCCTCTACGTCGGCCCCCAGAACGCCCTGATCGCGGACCAAGAGGAGAGCCTGAGCGAACTCGCGCACGGGCTCGGCTTCGGGAGCGGGGTTTCCGTCGCGTCGTACACGGGCCGGCTCTCCCGGTCGGAGAAGCGGGAGGTGCGCGACCGCGAGCCGACCGTCCTGCTCTCGAATCCGGACATGCTCCACTACGCGCTGCTGCCGTACGCGGGACGGCTGTGGGAGTGGTTCTTCTCCTCGCTGGAGTACGTCGTCATCGACGAGGTCCACAGCTACCGCGGGGTGTTCGGCTCGCAGGTCGCCATGACCCTCCGTCGGCTCGCGCGGACCTGCGAGCGGTTCGGGTCGAGCCCCCGGTTCGTCTGCTGCTCGGCGACGATCAACAACCCCGTCGAACACGTCGCGGCGGTCACCGGGCGCGACCCCGACGACATCGCCCTCGTCGACGAGGACGCGTCAGGGCGGGGACCGCGAGACTGGGTGCTGTGGAACCCGCCGGAGTACGACGACGACTGGCAAGAACGGGGGAGCGGCCGCCGGAAGTCGAGTCACACGGAGAGCAAGCGACTGTTCTGCGACCTCGTGACCGCCGGGGCGCAGACGCTGGCGTTCACGCGGGCGCGACAGACCGCCGAGCAGTACGCGACCGACAGCGCGAGCGACCTCCGCGACCGCGGCGAGCGCGAACTGGCGGGGAAGGTCGGGGCGTACCAGGCCGCCCTGACGAACGAGCGCCGACGGGAGATCGAGGCCGACCTCCACGCCGGCGAGCTGCGGGGCGTCTGGTCGACGAGCGCGCTCGAGCTCGGCGTCGACGTCGGGGGGCTCGACGCCGTCATCCTGGACGGCTACCCCGGCACGCGGATGTCGGCGTACCAGCGCGCGGGGCGAGCCGGGCGCGGCGACGACCCCGCGCTGGTCGTGATGGTCGGCGGCGAGGACCAGCTCGACCAGTACCTCATGCGCAACCCCCCCGACTTCTTCGAGGCGCCGCCGGAGGACGCCATCTGCGACCCCGAGAACGGGCAGCTGCTCCCCGGGCACGTCGCCTGCGCGGCGGACGAGAGCTGGCTCTCGCCGGACGACGAGCGCTTCTTCGGCGAGTCGTTTCCGGGCGTCGTCGCCGACCTGACCGACGAGGGCGTCCTCGACCGGCGGGAGGTCGCGGACGGCATCCGCTGGACGCACGCCGGCTCGTCGAGTCCGCAGCAGTCCGTGAGCCTCCGGACCGTCGGCGACCGGGAGGTCGACCTGGTCGACTCGTCGCGGAACGAGACGGTCGCCTCGCTCGACTTCGGGGACGCGCTGCGCGACGCCCACCCCGGCGCGATCTACCACCAGCAGGGACGCACCTACGAGGTGACGGCGCTGGACCTCGACCGCGACGTCGCCGAGCTGCAGTCCTCGTGGGCCGACTACTACACGCGGCCGCTCACCGAGAAGGACATCGTCGTGAACGAGGACCTCGCGGAGCGCGAGCTCGCGGC
>NZ_NHPE01000066.1:0-4414 GCF_002252895.1 Halorubrum sp. Eb13
CGGAGTCCGTGAACGCCTCGGTGTCGTCGGCGACGTCGCTCTCGTCGATGACGCCGTGGTCGATCGCGCGGACCACGTCCTCGTCTAACACGTACAGGGCGTGGACGCTCGCGCCGTACTCGGCGGCGACCGCGATCGCGTAGTCGACCGCCTCGTGGGACTCCTCGCTCCCGTCGACGGGAACGAGGACGAGGTCGATATCGAGATCGGTCATACGCGGGACGTCGTCGGGGGAGTTCAAAAAGCCCGCCCCATGCGGTCGGCGCGCCGGAGCCGACGACGGCGTCGGCGGAGCGGGGCTCAGAAGCCGGAGAGCTCGCGCTGCGGCGCCTCGCGCCGCTCGTCCGGGGGTACGTTCGTCGCGACGATCTCGTCGACCGCGTCCCGGTTGTCCGCGTCGCTGTTGATCGCGCGGGTCGCGTCCTCCAGCTCGACGCGGAACCCCGCGTCGGCGTACGGCCCCTCCATCACGCCGCTGTTGCTCACCACGACCCGGACCCCCGCCTCGTCCAGTTCGCTCGCGACGTCGAGAAGCCGGCGCTGGTCCTCGCGGTCGAACCCCTCGGCGCTGTACTCGTTGAAGCTCGCGGTCGCGCTCATCGGCTCGTACGGCGGGTCGAAGTAGACGAGGTCGCCGGGATCGGCGACGTCGAGGACGTAGGCGAAGTCGCCGTTGCGGAGCGTCGCGTCCGCGAGCACGTCGCTCGCGCGGCGGATCCGGTCCCGCTGGACCCAGTCCGGATTCGCGTACCGACCGATCGGGACGTTGAAGCCGCCGTCGGCGTTCTCGCGGTAAAGGCCGTTGTAGCAGGTCCGGTTGAGGTACAGCAGGAGGGCGGCCTCCTCCAGCGGGTCGAACGACCCCTCGTAGGGGCGCCGGTTGAACCGCGCTCGCTGCTGGTAGTAGTAGCACTCCACGTCGTGACCGCGTGGAGTCTCCTCTGCGAACGGGATCGACGGGTCCGGGTCGGCCTCTGGGTCGTCGAACGACTCCAGCCGCTCGATCAGCGCTTCCGGTTCGTCGCGCACCCGCTCGTAGAAGTTGATCAGCCGCGGGTTCGCGTCGTTAATCGTCGCGTCATCGGGCTCCAGGTCGAAGAAGAGCGCGCCGCCGCCGACGAACGGCTCGTGGTAGCGGCCGTACGAGGCCGGGAACCGAGCGTACAGCTCGTCGAGCAGCTGGCGCTTGCCGCCGGCCCACTTCAGGATCGGCTCGGCCATGCGATGTCGAGACTCCCCCGCGGCGGCGTATAAACGTCTCGGGCTCGGTCGTCGGGGTACTCGCCGCCGGATTCAGTCGTCGGCGGGCTCGACGTCGGGGTTCGGGAGGTCGGCGACGTGGGCGGCGGCCTCCTCGAAGTTCGGCCCCGGCGCGATCGTTCCGGCCTCGCGGTCCCACTCGATGTACCCGGCCTCCTCCAACGCTGGGAGATGGCTCTCGACGAGCTCGTCGGCGATCTCGTCCGACCGGCCGCGGACGCGGAGGTCCGCGACCGTCGCGACAGTTCCGTCGAAGAGCCCGGCGATCGTCCGCCGCGCCTGCGCCGCGTCGAGCACCGTCGGCCGACCAGAGGAGGTATCGTGTGTCGTTGACATCGCTGTTCGTATCTGTAGATGAACGCGAGGCGAAATAAAAGTACGGGCGGTGGGGCGACAGGCGAGGGAGGCGAACGACGGAGACCGGGCCGGAGACCCGTCTCGGAGGGTGGAGAGCCGGCCCCGTGACCTACCGCACCCGCAGGGTCCGGTGCAGCGTGTAGCCGGCGATCACGAGGAACACGAACGGGCGCCCCGTGAGCGGGTGCGCCAGCAGCGACCCGGTCGCGAGGACGAGGTACCCCTTGCCCGGCGGCGACCACGGGGTCCGGTCCCGCATCGCCGCCAGTTCGGCGGCGAACGCGTAGAGGAAGCCGCCCGCGACGGGGATCCACAGCGCCGCCGCCAGGAGGGTCCCGAGCGACGTGCCCGCGACCGCGCCGACCGAGCGGGGCAGCCACCCGACCGCGGTCGCGTACTCCGGGTCCGTGAGCCCGCGGGCGACGACCGACGCCGGCAGGTACAGCGCCGCGACCGCGACCGTCGTCCAGAAGGGGACGTTCGAGCGCGACCGCGAGGCCGGCGATTTGACCATACGGAACCGCGGGGACCGCACGGGAGAAACCCTCCGGTTCCGGGCGCGGACCGAGCGTCACCGCCGCACCGACCGACCCGTTTCGGGTGGAAACGTTCCAGTTTCGATAGAGGTATACGAAACTGTGGCATGGTACTCGTTACACGGCGTTAACAATCGTTTGAAACGCTCTGAGCGAATGACCCGTGGTACCAATACTCAGAAACTATACGTAATATGAAAGGTTTTTACTCCCGCGCGACCAACGGAGAGATATGCAACCGATGAACGGCGGATACACGGCGCGAGCGGTGATGGCCGGATCCGACAGCCCGCCCAACGGGGGCCTCGTCGTCTCGCTCGCGTTCCTGGCGCTGGTCGCGCTTCCGCTGGTGGTGGCCTCCTACCCGCTCGTCTCCGCGGGGCTGCTCGCCGGCGTCGTCGCGCTCGTCGCGCTGGGGCGCTCGCTCTCCCGCCACGTCGACCGCGGAACCGTCCGAACGATCAGCCTCCCCGGACTCGGCACGGTCGAGTACCGCTTCACGCGAAGCTAACTCGGTCGCCCCCGCTGTTTTCCCCCCTCCAACTGTTCGGTCGAACGCCGACGCTACAGCCCGTACACGACGCGTTCGCCCGTGTCAAGCCCGTTCGCGAGCGCGGCGTGGATCCGTCCCTCGCCGGCGACCCAGTCGCCGAGGAGGAACAGGTCCTCCCGCCGGGCGGAGTCGATCGGCCCGCGGTCGACGCCCGCCTCCGGGAGCGCGTAGCGCCACCCCTGGTGGTCGGTCCACGCCGGGTCGGCCAGCCGCTCGTCGCCAACGACTGAGGCGGCGTGCTCGGCGAGGTCGGCGACGTTCGCCGCGGGGTCGTCGTCGTAGCGCTCGGCGGACCACTCCGGACCCGCCTGAACGACCAGCAGCGTCTCGCCGTCCGGGACGTGCCCCGCCTTGCACTCCTCGCGTGAGATCCAGCCGACAGGGTGCTCTTTGTCCGTGTTGACGAGCCCGTAGTAGGGGACGTCGATCGCGAACGGGTAGTGGAGCACGGCGGACCACACCGACCGGTACGCCACGTCGCCCACGGCGTCGACGAGCGCCTCGCGGACCGGCGACTCCCACTCGGCGTCGCGGAGCAGCTCCGCGGTCTGCGGCGCCGGGGGATTGAGGAGCAGGACGTCGAACGGGCCCCACGTCTCCCCGTCGGCGTCGTCGACCTCCCAGCGGTCGTCGGCCCGTCGGACGGTCCCGACGCGCGTCCGGCGATGGACCGTCGCATCAGTTCGTCCGAAGAGCCGCTTGGCGATCTGGGTGAGGCCGCGTCGGTAGCTCCACTTGTGATCGTCGGCGTCGCGGCCGGGCGAGACCTCGCCGTCCGCGTCGAAGGTGTACACCGGCTCGGTGATGTCGACGAGCCCCTCGTCGTCGAGCCTCTCCGTCATCAGTTCGACGACGCGTTCGTCGTCGGACTTCAGATAGTTCGCGCCGTAGTCGTAGGTCAGGCCGTCGTGGCGACGTGTCGCCGCGCGGCCGCAGATGCCGCCGGACTTCTCGAGCACGGTCACGTCCGCGTCGGGCGCCGCTTCGTCGACGACGAACGCCGCGGCCGCCGCGCCCGCACCGGCGCCGACGATACCAATATCAGTCATAACAGTTGTAGGGGACGCGGTCACTTAACCCGTCGTCTCGCGGACCCGCGGGCGGAGCGCAGGGAATCGGGCCGAAAAGGGGAACGGCGAGAACGGGCGCGGTCAGTCGTCGGCGCCGACGACCATCACGGGCGCGGCGGCGCCGCGCTGGACCCGAGTGGGGAGCGTCTCCGGGTGGACGAGCCGGTCGAGCCCAGTGCGGCGCGCGGAGCCGACCACGATCAGGTCGGCGTCGTGGGCGGCGGCGAAGTCGAGCACCTCCTCGTGTGCCGTCCCGTACCGGAACCGCTTCTCGACATCGACGCCGGCCGCCTCGCCGCGGGCCGCGGCGTCTTCGACGAGCGCCTCGCCCGTGCGCTCGCGGCGCTCGACGACCACGTCCCAGTGCTCTGTGGTGTCGACGACGTAGAGGGCGTCGACGGTCGCGCCGTGCGCGGCCGCGACGTCGAGGCCCGCCTCGACCGCGGCGCGGCCGGCCCCGTCGTCGCCGGTGACGACGAGCACGCGCTCGAAGAGGGACCCTCCCCGTGCAGTCCCTGCGGCGGTCGGAGCGGCGGGGTCGTCGGTGGCGGTCGAAGCGGCGGTGCCTGCGGCGTCGACGTCGGTGGCGGCCGAGGCGGCGGTGCCTGCGGCGTCGACGTCGGCGGTGTCGATGTCGG
>NZ_NHPE01000047.1:0-7404 GCF_002252895.1 Halorubrum sp. Eb13
CAGCTTATCTGAACACGAGGTGTGGAATCGGGGTAACTGTTAAGACGCCCCACTGAGATCCGTCTTCTGATGAGCGCGCAAACACCATCAGGAGACCGGCTCGCCGAGTGGGCCGAGCTGGTCGACGAAGACGTACCCGAGGAGCACCGAGAGGAGCGCTCCGTCGAGCGATAACTTTCACCCCGCTTCGCGAAGGCTTTAGGCCGACGGCGGCGAAGCGTCGCCGATGGCGACCGAGGCCGCCGGCATCGACAGACCCCTGCTCGTCGACGACTTCCTTCAAGAGCGCCGCTACCAGCTCCAGCTGGCGGCGTCCGCGGCCGACGAACACACCCTCGTCTGCCTCCCGACCGGCCTCGGCAAGACCACGGTCAGCCTGCTCGTCACCGCCGAGCGGCTCCACGAGGCCGGCGGGAAGGCCCTCTTCTTAGCCCCCACCAAACCCCTCGTCCAGCAGCACGCCGACTTCTACCGCGAGGCGCTCTCGATCCCGGACGACGAGATCGTCGTCTTCACCGGGGACGTGAAGCCGGACGACCGCGCCGCGCTCTGGGCGGACGCCCGAATCGTGATCGCGACCCCGCAGGTCGTCGAGAACGACCTCGTCGGCAACCGGATCTCGCTGCGCGACGTGACCCATCTGACCTTCGACGAGTGCCACCGCGCGACCGGAGACTACGCGTACGTCTACATCGCGGAGCGGTACCACGCCGACGCGGCCGACCCGCTGGTCACCGGGATGTCGGCCTCGCCCGGCGGCGACACCGAGGAGATCGAGACGGTCTGCGAGAACCTCGGGCTCTCGAACGTGGAGGTGATGACCGAGGACGACGCCGACGTCGACGAGTACACCCACGACACCGACGTCCAGTGGGAGCAGGTGACGCTCCCGGACGAGGTCCTCGAGATCCGGGACGCCCTCAACGAGGTGATCACCGACCGGCTGGAGAAGCTGAAGTCGCTCGGGGTGACGAACACGACGAACCCCGACCTCTCGCAGAAGGACCTCAACGCGATGCGCGGGAAGCTAAAGAAGATGATGGACAACGACCAGTCGGACGGGTACAAGGGGATGAGTACCCACGCCGAGGTGATGAAGCTCCGGCGCGCGACCGAGCTGGTCGAGACGCAGTCGGTCGAGTCCGTCCGACGCTACTTCGAGCGTCAGCGCGAGGCCGCCCGCTCGTCGGGTGCCTCGAAGGCGAGCCAGCGGATGGTCGCGGACCCCAAGGTGCGGGAGGCGATGCGGAAGACGGAGTCGTTCGACGGGCTCCACCCGAAGTTCTCGAAGGCGCGGATCCTGCTCGCGGAGACGCTCGGCATCAACGAGGGCGAGCGCGCGATCCTGTTCACGGAGTCCCGCGACACCGCGGAGGCGCTCGTGGAGTTCCTCTCCGCGAGCTTCGACGTGCGGAAGTTCGTCGGCCAGGGCGACAAGGAGGGCTCCGACGGGATGAGCCAGAAACAGCAGCAGGAGACGCTCGACGAGTTCAAGGCCGGCGCGTTCGAGGTGCTCGTCTCCACGTCGGTCGCCGAGGAGGGGCTCGACGTCCCCGAGGTCGACCTGGTCTGCTTCTACGAGCCCGTCCCGACCGCGATCCGCTCGATCCAGCGCAAGGGGCGGACGGGGAGACAGGCCGAGGGGAAGGTGGTCGTCCTGATGGCCGAGGACACCCGCGACGAGGCGTTCTTCTGGATCTCCCGGCGGCGCGAGAAGAAGATGGCCAGCCAGCTCGCCGAGCTGAAGGAGGCCACCGACGACATCGAGGAGACCGTCGGCGACGACGGACAAGCGGGCCTCGACGCGTTCGCCGGGGGGTCCGACGGCGCCGATGACGCCGGTGCCGACGCGGGCGTCGCGGGTGACGAAGGCACCGCGACCGAGGGTGACACGGCCGACGGCGACGCGACCGAGGGTGACGCGGCCGACGGCGACACCGGCGACGCCGGCCTCACCGACTTCGCCGCGGAGGCCCGGGCGGGCGGAGACGAGGCGGGCGACGCCGAGGAGTCGGGCGCCGATGACGACAGCACCGATGACGGCAGCGCCGACGACGGCGTCGTCGCGACCGCCGGCGTCGACGAGGGCGTCGAGGTCGTCGTCGACCAGCGCGAGCTCGACTCCTCCATCGCCAAGGACCTCTCGACGCGCGACGGGCTCGTCACCCGGCTGGAGACGCTCGCGGTCGGCGACTACGTGCTCTCCGACCGCGTCGCCGTCGAGCGGAAGTCGGCGGCCGACTTCGTCGACTCGATGCTCGACGCCGACCGCTCGATGTTCGAGCAGGTCGGCGAGCTCTCGCGGGCGTACGCCCGCCCCGTGATGGTCGTCGAGGGGACGAACCTCTACGGTCAGCGCGACATCGACCCCAACGCGATCCGCGGCGCGCTCGCGTCGCTCGCGGTGGACTTCGACGTGAGCGTTCTCCGGACCGAAGGCGAGGGCGACACCACGGAGCTGCTCGCGACGATCGCGAAGCGCGAGCAGGAGACGCGCGACCGCGAGGTGAGCGTCCACGGCGAGAAGACGACGAAGACCCGCGCGGAACAGCAGGAGTACGTCGTCTCCTCCATCGCCGACATCGGTCCGGTCACGGCCCGGACCCTCCTCGAACACTTCGGCACCGTCGAGGCCGTGATGACCGCGCCCGAGGACGACCTCTTGGAGGTCGGCGGCGTCGGTCCGGTGACCGCGGAGCGAATCCGCGAGGTCGTCGGCAGCGAGTACGAGTAGCGCTTCCCCCGGACCGCGCGAGCCGTTCAGTCGAACCCGCTCACCAGCGTCACCACCCACTGACCGAGGTCGTACTCGGACCTGACCTCCACGCGCGTCACCCATTTCACCCACTGGAACCCCCGCCGGTCGGGAGCGACGAGCCGGGCCGGCGCGCCGTGGCCGTGGCTCAGTCGCTCGCCGCCGACGTGCGTCGCGAGGAGTGCGTCTTCGGCCTCTTCTATCGGGAGGCTCCAGCGATACCCCGTGACGGACGTGAACCGGACGTAGGCCGCGTCGCCGTCGAGTTCTCCGGCCGCGTCGAGCAGGTCGCCGACGCGGATCCCGCCCCACTCCTGCACCGTGTACCAGCCGCTGGTGCAGTCGAGCAGCGCCTCCCGGTCGTGGTCGGCGGCGAGGTCCGCCGCGGTCAGGTCGACGGGGTCGCTCACGAGTCCCTCGACCCGCAGTCGGTACCCGTCCCGGTCGATCGGATCGGGGTCGTCGGCGACCCACGAGGTGACCGGGAACGCGCCGTTCCCGTCGCCCTCGCGGGGCTGTGACCCGGTGAACCGCCGGTCCGCGCCGGCCGTGTCGAGCAGGTCGTTGACGCCCTGCTGGAGCCGGTAGGTCGCGGCGCCGGCGGCCAGCAGGACGGTGTACCGAACCGCGGTCCGGCGGCGCTCGAAGTCGACCCGCCGCGGGAGCCGGAACCGGGTCGCGGCGTGCGCGGCCACGAGCGGGAGGAGGGCCAGCCCGAAGCCGACGTGGACGGAGAGGAGCGTCCAGTAGGAGAGCCGCACGTCGACTCCGAACACCCAGACGACGCCGGTCGCGAGCGCGCCGAGCGCGGCGACGAGCGTCAGGACCGACAGCGCGGTCGACCGCCGCCACAGGCTCGGCTCCGTGAGCCGCCGGCGGACCCGCGCGAGCTTCCACGCGAGCAGCGCGACGATGCCGACCCCGAGCGCGCGGTGGAGCCAGAACAGCGGCCACCCATCGGGGACGCCGACGGTGAACGAGACGAGCCCGGTGAGGACCTCCGCGGCCACGAACGCGAACAGCGACCAGTCGACCGCGCGCGGCGGCGGCTCCAGCCGGTCGAGGGCGCCGCGGAGTCGGGATCTCGCTCCCATCTCGGCCGTGGTACGTGCTAGCGAGACAAAACGGTGCGGTCGCGTCGCCCCCGCGCCCCGGCCGCCGCACGCGCCCCGTCAGAGGTCGTACGTCTCGCCGTCGACCGCGAGGGGCTCCGCGAACGCCTCGTCGGGCGGGTAGTAGTGCGCGACGTGGACGAGCCGGGTCCGGTCGGCGTCCAACTCCTCGGCGAGCGCGAGCGCACCCTCTCGGGTCATGTGCTTCGTGCCGAAGGTGCGCGGGACGCCGTCGGGCCCCTCGTGTCGCCCACCGATCGGGTGGTACTCGCAGAGCGAGGCGGGGACGATGGCGTCGGCCAGCAGGAGGTCGGCGCCGGCGAGCGCCTCGCGGGAGCGCTCGGGCACGTCGTAGCTCGTGTCGCCCGTCAACGAGAGTTTCGCGCCCGTCTCCGGGTCCTCGATGACGACGCCGTAACACAGCAGCGGCGGGTGGTCGACCGGGACGAAGCGGACCTCGAACCCGCAGGTCTCGAAGGGCTCGAACGGATCGCGGGCGTGGACGCCGATCCGGTCTTCCAGGTAGTCGTACTTCTCGCGGATCGTCTCGGCGACGCTCCGGTCGGTGGCGGGGTCGGTCTCGTTCGGCGCGTGCACCGGCAGTCCGTCGACCAGTCGGTAGACGTTGCCGAGGCCGTCGAGGTGGTCGAAGTGGATGTGCGTCACGATGCCGGCGTCGGGCAATTTGACGTCGTGAGCGAGGAACTGGCTCCGGAAGTCCGGACTGAAGTCGACGAGCAGCGACTCGCCGGTGCGCTCGTTTGCGACGTGGACCGAGAACCGCGAGCGCGACACCCCCCGCTCGCGCGCCGCGGCGCAGGTGTCGCAGTCGCAGCCGACGGTCGGCGTCCCGGTCGTGTCGCCGGTGCCGAGGAGCGTGACCCGCATCTCGGCTCCGTCTCGGCGACCCATCGACTTAGCGTCCGTGGTCGGTCGCGCCGGAACGTCGGCCCCCGATTTATAAACGCGTCAGGCCCGACCTCCCGATATGCACGACGCCAGCGAACTCGTCCTCGCGCGGCTCCCCTCGGGCGTCCCGATCCGGACGACCGTCCACGCGTACGGCGAGGGCCGCCTCGTCGACGGCCCGGACGGCCCCGAACTCGACCTCCCGGCCGACGGCGGCCCCGTGATCTACGCGCAGGCCGCACAGCACGGCCGCGAGGTGAACGGCACCGCGGTCCTCCGGCGGCTCCACGAGCGACTGACCGGCGGGTCCGGCGGGGCTCCGGACGCGGCCGCCCTCGACGGCACCCTCGTGACGGTCCCCGTCGCCGACCCGCTCACCTTCGACCGCGTCTCGTACACCACGCC
This sequence comes from Halorubrum sp. Eb13, assembly GCF_002252895.1. NCBI lineage: Archaea > Methanobacteriati > Methanobacteriota > Halobacteria > Halobacteriales > Haloferacaceae > Halorubrum > Halorubrum sp. Eb13. The sequence goes on from NZ_NHPE01000047.1 coordinate 5,182, forward strand.
GGAGCCGCTCGACTCGACCCACTCGAACATGAATCGCTGTTGGCCCGGCGACGACGAGGGGACGCTCCACGAGCGCATGGCGGCCCGGCTCTGGTCGTTCGCGAGCGCGGCGGACGCGATCGTGGACCTCCACACCGGGTCGCCGGCGATGCTCACGCATACCGTCTACATGCGCGGCGACGAGGAGTGCCGGTCGCTCGCGGAGGCGTTCGGGACCGACCTCCTGCTCGCGGAGGCGGCGGGCGACGAGGCGGACGCGGAGTGGAGCGAGCGCGGCTTCGCCGGCAAGCTCCGCGTCGCCGCCACCCGAGAGGGGACCCCCACGATCACGCCGGAGCTCGCGCACAGCCGCGAGGTCGTCCCCGAGGCCGTCGACGCCGGGTTGAAGGGGACGCTCGGCGTCCTCCGGCGGGAGGGACTGCTCCCGGGCGACCCCGAGCCGTGGGACGGCACCGTCGCGCGGAACCACCTCGGACGCGTGAACGCCGCCGAGTCGGGGCTGTTCACCCCGGAGCGTGACCTCGCCGTCGGCGACGAAGTGGTCGACGGAGAGCGGCTCGGCGCCGTCCACGACCCGACGACGTTCGAGCCGCTGCAGACCGCGACGGCCGACCGCGACGGGATCGTCTACTCGATCGCCCGCGAGTCGACGGTCACCGCGGGCGCGACGCTCGTCGGCGTCGCGGAGCGGCTGGAGGAGTGACCGCCGGGGATCGGAGGCCGGGGCGCCCGCCGGCGCTCACGGCTGTCGCACGCGGATCTGTCCGTTCGCGTCGACGGTGACGAACAGGCGGCTGCGCACCTCGCGGCCGTGGACCGCGTCGCCGGCGCGGTCGCCGATCGTCTTCATCAGGTCCGGCGCGGTCTGGTTCACCTTCACGCCCGCCTCGTCGCAGGCGTCGTACACGCGCTTTGGGGCGTCGTACAGGTCCGTGCCGGCGTCGATCTCCACTCGGACCGGCGCGGCGAGCGCCTCCGCGAACGCGACCGTCTCGCGGGCCCGCTCGACGTTGTCGCGGGCGCTGGCCTCGACGCTGGAGACGTTCGCGCGCGACGTGCCGAGCCGGTCGGCGATGTCGGACTGGCGGAGCCCCCGCTCGCGGAGGGCGAGCACCTCCGCCTGTCGGTCGGTGAGGACGCTCTCGTCGGCCTCGAACCCGGCCCGTTCCAGCAGCTCGGCGGCGTCGATGTCCTCGACGTCGTCGGCCGCGTCAGCGGCGTCGGCCGGACCGTCGTCTGCGACCATACACGTCGCGAGGGGACGCTCGCTCAAAAAACGGTGGTTTCACCCCTCGCGTCGAGGGGTTCGGCCGGAGGGGGCCGATCGGCGGCGTCCGGACTGTCCGTGGGGTGGGGCCACCCCGGGACGCGCTCACTTGCCCCAGAAGTTCTCGCGGCTGCCGAGCCGTTCGCGCTTCGGCCGGTCGCGGCGGCGGTCGCCCTCGTCTTCCTCGTCGTCGCCCTCGGCCTCGGTATCGCCGTCGCCGTCGTCGTCGTCCTCCTCCTCTTCGGGATCCTCCGGGAGGCGTTCGACGACCTCCTGCGCGGTCGCGTGGCTCGACTTCACGCGGTGGATCCGCACCTCCGCGCGCGCCGGCGGGAGGAGCCCGTCGACGAGGATGATGAAGCCGTCGTCGGTGCGCCCCACGCCCGCGCCGCTCTCGTGGATGTCGTCGACCTCGACTATCACCTGTTCGCCGGGCTGGACCGGCTGCTGTTTCAGCTCGTAGATGGGCATGTCGTAGTGGTTACACCACTCCGCGCCGCCCTTGTTGCCGTAGTGTTGACACCCCATCCCCTCGATTCGCTCGTCGAAACTGGGGCAATCGTCGGCGAGTGGACAGTCCGCCATACCGTAGGAGAGACCGGCCGCCGTTGTAAACGTTTTCGACTGGCTGGGCGAAAATCCGGACTCTCGGCGGCTCACCCGGGTGAACGGCGGCCGATCCGTACGGCGCCTCCCCTCGCGGCCGAGCCCCGCTCACAGGAACTCGCGGACCTCCGAGTACCACATGTCGTGGTGGTCGACCGCGCCGACCGCGTCGGCGACATCGACCGCGATCGCGTGCCAGCAGCGCTCGCTCGGGTCCTCGGCGTCGAGGTTGTACGTCGCGTCCGCGCAGGTGCACTCCCCGTCCTCGACGACGTACTCGTCGTCGTGGCCGACGACGACGGTGAAATCGCGGTAGCGCTTCACGCGCCCCTCGCCGACGATTGCCCCAG
>NZ_NHPE01000102.1:0-4907 GCF_002252895.1 Halorubrum sp. Eb13
CGGCGTCCCCTTCGTCATCGCCGGCGCGAGCGACCGCGCGACGTGGTCGTTCACCAACGTCGGCGCCGACGTGCTCGACTGCTACCGCTACGAGGTCGACGACGCCGGCGAGCGCTACCGCTACGAGGGGGAGTGGCGCGAGTTCGAGACCGAGTCGCGCGAGATCCCCGTCTCCGGCGGCGAGGACCGCACCCTGGAGACGAGGCGCACCGTCCACGGTCCCTTCGTCGAGCGCGAGGGCCGGCACGTCGGCGTGGCGTGGACCGGGCACACCGCGACGCGCACGACGCTCGCCATCGACGAGCTGGGTCGCGCCGACGGGTTCGAGGAGGCGCTGGCGGCGACTCGGAAGTTCGACCTCCCGACGCAGAACCTCGTGTACGCCGACGCCGACGGGCGGACGATGTACTACGCGACGGGGCAGCTCCCGATCCGGCGGGTCGACGGCGAGGCCGTCGCCGGCGACCGCGTCTTCGACGGCTCGGCCGGCGAGGGCGAGTGGGCGGGGTTCGAGCCGTTCGGTCGCTCGACGTGGGAGGGGTTCGTCCCCTTCGAAGAGAAGCCGCACGCGATCGACCCGGAGGTCCTCTCGACGGCCAACCAGCGCGTGATCGACGACCCGACCCACTACGTGGGCGTCGACTACGCGGCCCCCTACCGCGGCGCGCGCATCGCCGAGCGCCTCGACGCGGGGGTCGCGGGGGAGGATCCGGTCGATCCCGCCTTCCACCGCGAACTCCAGCGCGACGTGCGCGACGGGCGGGCCGACCAGCTCGTGCCGGACCTCGTGGCGGCGGTGGCGGAGCGCGACGCCGCCGACGGCTCGGACCGCCTCGCCGCGGCCGCCGCGACGCTCGGCGACTGGGACCGGCGGATGGCGGCCGACTCCCGCGGCGCGCTCGTGTTCGACCGGTGGCTCCACCGGTTCCGCGACCTCGTCTTCGCCCCCGCCTTCGACGACGCCGACCTCGGCGAGGCGTACTACCCGAACGACTGGGTGCTCGCGCGGCTCCCGGCCGACGACCCGCTGTTCGCCGACCGCTCGCGCGAGGCGACGATGGTCGCGGCGCTCTCGGCGGCGCTCGACGAGATCGACGAGGCGGGGTGGGAGACGTACGGCGACCGGAACACGACGGCGGCGATCGCGCACCCGCTCGGCGGCGAGGCGCCGTTCCTGAACTACCCGACGCTCCCCGCCGACGGCTCGCCGGCGACCGTGATGAACTACCGCGTCGACGACGCGGTCGGGTCGAGCTGGCGGATGGTGGTTCGCCCCGGCGAGGGCGCCACGGCGGTGCTCCCCGGCGGCAACTCGGGCGACTACTTCTCCGAGCACTACGGCGACCAACTCCGCGACTGGCTGGCCAACGACCAGAAGCCGATGTCGCTCGACCCCGACAGCGAGGCGGGCGAGACGGTCTCGTTCGGAGGTGAGTCGTCGTGAGCGACCGCCTCGGTGAGTCGGCCGGGTCGCCGTCGCCGCTCGCCCGGATTCGGGGCGACCCTCGGCTCCGCCTCGTCGCCTTCGCGGGCGCGGTCGCCCTCGGCCTCGCGCTGGCGTCGGTCCACTGGATCGGGCTCGTCGCGGCCGGCGTCGCCGCGTCGCTCGTCGCGCCCACGTTCCGACGGGGCGTCGCGTACGCGCTCGGGGCCGGCCTGCTGGCGCTCGGCGCGTTCGCCGTCTCGCTCGGGCCGGCGGCCGGGGCACTGCCCGAGATGCGGCCCGTGATCTACGTCGCGGCCGCAGCCGCGCTCGGCCTGCCCCTGCTCGGGTCGCTGGCGAGAGGAATTACTTAAAGAGCCGGCGCCTCGGGAGCGCTATTGAGCGCTCGGGTGCGCTCTACGGCGCCGGATACCCCTCATATAAGCGTTTACGAGGACGACTCGCGAGGCGTGCGGTATGACAGCGACTGACGATGCTGTGGACGGGTCCCGCGCCGCCCTGGAGGACGCGCGGGAAGCGCTCCGGATCGAGCGGCGCCGCGTGATCGACGAGCGCGAGGCGTTTCGGACGTTCCGCGGCCGGGTCGAATCGGTCTCGACGGAGGCGACCTCACCCGACGGATCGTCAGCGGCGGCGGGGTTTCGGGGGGTCGCGGGCCCCGCGAGCGGCTCCGGCGCCGCGGCCGACGCGGGCGCCGGCGGTCCGGCGGGACCGCCCGGATCCGGTCTCGCGGCCGTCAGGGACGCGTACGCCGAGACGGTGATGTCGGTCCCGCACTACGAGGAGGAGTACGACGACACATACGAGCGGAGCGTCGCCGCGGAGTTCGGTCCCGAACTGGCGTACGCGCTCACGCGGAGCGCGGGGTACCACCCCGAGTACGAGCCGGCCCTGATCGACGCGGTCGAATCCGCGATCGAGGAGCGCGACCGCCTCGTGGAGCGGCTCGAGGTCGAGGCCGACTCGCTCGACCGAGCGGGGTCGCGGCTCGCGGCGGTCCGTCGGGAGATCGCGTCGCTCGACGCGGCCGTCCCGGAGGGCGGGTTCGGCGCGCTCGACGCGTGTCGGGCCCGCGCCGGCGTCCTCGTGGAGGACTGCGACCGGATCGCCGCGCGTCGCCAGCGTGTGATCGCGGCCCACGAGCGCGATCTCCGACTCGACGGCGACGCCGTCGACCTCCCCACGTACCTCTACCAGTCCACCGACGCGACGTACCCCGTCCTCGCCGCGGTCGGATCGGTCGGCGAGCGGCTCGACGGCCTCACGCGGCGGATCGAGCGGGCGATAGCGCGCGTCGGGTGACCGAGAGCATTTAAACGTGCGAGCCTCTGGACCGCGGACCGCGGCGACCGGCCGGGCTCGCGTGGGGCTCCCGCCGGCGACGGCCTCTTTGGCTCCCGCCGGCGACGGCCTCTTTTGCTCGCGGCCCCGATCACGACATCCAGTGACGACCGTCCTCTCCGACCGCGAACGGCTGAAGCGCGACGACCGATCCGACGAGACGTTTTATCAGGAGCCGCGGTTCGTCACCCACGCCGCCGACGCGTTCCTCGACCGGCTGACGGCGCTGTACGGCGAACTGTTCGAGCCGGGCGACCGCGTCCTCGACGCGATGAGCAGCTGGGTGTCGCACCTCCCGCCGACCGAGTTCGACCGGGTCGTCGGCCACGGCCTCAACGAGGCCGAGCTCGCCGCGAACGACCGGCTCGACGGGTTCGTCGTCCGAGACCTCAACGCCGACCCGACGCTCCCGTTCGACGACGGCGCCTTCGACGCCGTCTGCTGTGCCCTGTCCGTCCAGTACCTCCAGTACCCGGGCGACGTGTTCGCGGAGTTCGCGCGCGTCCTCGCACCCGGCGGCGTCCTCGTCGTGAGCTTCTCGAACCGGATGTTCCCGACGAAGGCCGTCCGGGCGTGGCGGGCCGCCTCGATGGACGAGCGCGCCGACCTCGTCGAGCGTTACTTAAAAGCGGGCGGCCTCGCGGTGGAGAATCGGATCGCGGAGAGCCCGGGGACCGACCCTTTCTACGCGGTCGTCGGACGGAAGCCGCCGGGCGGCGACTGATTCGGCCGACTGCGCCCCGGCGTCAGTCCGCCGGCGTCGCCGCCTCGGACTCCAGTCCGGAGCCGCTCGGCGGGCGGAGGAGGAGCGCCGCCAGTCCGGCGGCGACCGCCAGGCCGCCGCCGAGCGCGAACGTCGGGACCCAGCCGAACGCCGCGACGAGATAGCCGGTGACGGTCCCGGCGAAGACGCCGCCGCCGACCTTCGCGGTGTAGAGGACGGCGTAGTTCCCGGAGGAGTTCCGGGCGCCGTAGTAGTCGGCGATGACCGACGGGAAGTAGACGAACAGCGGCGAGGAGAAGAACATCGCCGCCATCACCAGCGCGACGAAAGCGATGCCGGCCTCGGCGCGCCCGGCGGCGATCAGCGCGAGCCGGAACACCCCGGCGAGCACGAAGGAGACGGCCATCACCTTCTTCCGGTCGAAGCGGTCCGACGCCTCGCCGAGGATCATCCGCGAGACGCCGGCGGCGACGGGCAGCAGGGTCGCCGCCGCGGTCGCGACGACCGCCGCCAGCCCGAACTGCTCGGCGAACCGCACGACGTTGGCGATGACGATCAGGTCCGCGCCGGCCATCGCGACGAACATCGCGTACAGCAGCCAGAACTGCCACGTCGACAGCATCTCCCGAGTCGTGTACGCGCGACCGCGGAGCGAGGCCGCGAGTCCGTCGTCGTTCCCGTTCCCGTCCTCGTCGTCGTTCAGTCCGAGCCAGTCGTCCGGCGGGTCCCGCAGGAGGTACGCGCCGACGAGGGTGACGACGAGGATGGCGAGCCCGACGTTCCGGAGCACGTCGCCGTACGCCGCGACGGTCGCGTTCGCGCGCACGTACGGCACCACGAGGGCGCTCCCCCCCGCGAACGCCATCGTGCCGATACCGGTCGTGAGTCCCGTGCGGTCCGGGAACCACTTGACGGCGGTGTTCACCGCGACCGTGTACACGATCCCCACGCCGATCGCGCCGAGCGAGTAGAGCAGGTACAGCTGCCAGACGGCCGTCGCGTACGCCAGCCCGATGTACCCGCCCCCGGCCAGCAGCGCCGCGAGGAAGGTGAGCGCGCCCGGCCCGCGGCTGTCCCGCCACTTTCCGGCGGGGAACTGCGACAGGGACTGGAAGACGACGTAAAAGGAGAACACCGCGCCGAGCGCCGGCAACGCGATGTCGAGGCCCTGGGCGAGCGGCTGCTCGATCGACGACCAGACGTACTGGTACGGGCTCACGGCGGCCATCATCCCCGCGGCGGCGACGATCTGCCACCAGCGGGAGAACCCGAGGATCGACGACGCCCGGCCGGCGTAGTCGACCTCGCCCGTCGCCTCGTCGACAGCGGGGTCGTCGCCGACGGGATCGGCCGGGGCGTCCGCGTCGTCGACCGGCCCCCCGGCGGCGACGACCCCGC
>NZ_NHPE01000124.1:0-9355 GCF_002252895.1 Halorubrum sp. Eb13
TCCGTTCCGCCCCCGTCGCGCTCCGTTCCGCCCCCGTCGCGGCTCTCCTCACTCTCCGCCGACGCCACCGGATGGACCGTCACGACGGCGTGCCCGTCGCGCTCGTCGATCGACTCGATCACTCCGACCGACCACCGGCCGACGTGGTGCGACGGCTCTCGGGCGTGGACGCGGTCGTGGTTCACTGCGCTCCCCCCTCGACGCGCCGCACCGCGAGCGCCGCCTCGCAGGTGCACTCGACCTCGCACTTCGGGCACTCGGCGGCGGGCCGGTCGATCGGCTCGCGGTGGACCGCCTCGTAGCCGTGGCGGTCGAACAGCTTCTCCGGGGAGTCGGCGCCGCCGTGGTACCACGAGTCCGCGACGAGCACGTCGACTCCGCGCTCGGCGCCGATCCCGTGCAGGCGTCCGAGGAGCCGACTCCCGATCCCGCGTCCGGTGGCCCCGTCCCGGACGTACCCCATCTCGAGGTGACCGTACCGGTCGGCGGCGGGGATCAGGTCGGGGTCGTCGAAAAAGTACATCTCGTCGGCGACGGCGCCCGGATCCGCGAACTCGCGGAGCGCCATCACCCCGAGGATCGGTCCGTCGGCGTCGCCGCCGTCGTCCGGTCCCGCGTCGTCGTCCGGTCCCGCCCCGCCCTCCACCGCGACCAGCACGTGGTACGTCGGGTCGCCGATCCCGAGGTCGACGCCGTAGGAGTTCCCCTCGCTGAAGTGCTCGGTGATGAGCGCCTCCACCTCGTCGGCGTCGCCCGGCCGCGGGTCTCGGATCGCGATCTCGTCCATTCCCCGAGGGTACGCTCTCGGCCGACAAGAGCGGCGCGGTGGGCCGACCCCGGCGAGCCGAACGCCGGGCCTATCCGACCGCTCCCGGCCGCCTATCCGACCGCTCCCGGCCGCCTATCCGACCGCTCCCGGCCGCCAGACGCCCTGCCGCCGGTCGAGCCACGCGACGACGACCACGTGCGGGAGCGTCATGGCCGCGATGGCGACGAGCGACACGGCGAGCAGGTCGCCCGGAGCGGCGACGCCGGCGGGGACCGAGAGCCCGACCGCGGCGACCACGAGGAACCCGCCGAGGGTGAGCGGCGCGGCGTCGCGCCCGAACCGCCCGAGGGCGCCGGGGAGATCGCCGTCGCCGAGCGCGGTCGCCGCCCGCTCGTCAACGAGGATCAGCCGGCCGACGTGGCGGAGGCCGTGCCAGAGCGCGAAGTACACGCCGATCGCGAACACGGGCGCGGCGAGCAGGAACCACGCCCACAGCGCCGCCACCTCCCCGGCGTCGCGGAGCCACCCCCGTCGCGAGGCGCCCGCCCGGACCCGCCGGTAGCCCAGTCCGATCGACAGGACCGTCGCCGCGATCATGAACGCGCCGACGGCCAGCCGGGTCGCCGGAACGAACACGGGCTCGACCGCGGCGGCGGCCGCGCTCGCGTCGACGACGAACAGCCCGACGATCCACTCGGCGACCAGCCGGTACTCGCCCGGATGCGCGAGCAGCGGGACGCCCATCGGGAGCCCGCCGCGGACGACGAGGGCCAGCCAGCGCTCGGCCGACGTCGGCAGGTGGTCGACGCCCGCGACGACGAGCGCCGCGACGTCGCCCTGCCCCCAGTGGAGCCACGTGAGCGCGATGAACCCGACGAAGGCGGCCACGGGAGCGAGGAAGAACGCCGCGACGACCGCCCCGCCGAGGACCGCGTACGCGACGGAGACGACCGCGACCGACCGCCGGAGCGAGACGTCCGTCGCCGCGCGCAGCGGAACGAGGTGGTCGACCGCGCCGTGGGCCATCCCGACGGCGAGCGTCCCCAGCGCGAACGTCGCGACGCCCACCTCCACCGGAAACAGGGGGGTCACGGCGCCGACTGGGAGCAGCGCCGCGAGCGCTAGCGCGGGGTACAGCGCGAACCACCGATCGACCGCCGACCGGGCGTCATCGTCGCTCTCGACCGCCGTCGCCTCGCGGCGCGCCGCCGCGCCCGCCGCGGTTTCAGTCATTGACGGGGTCGGGGGACTCCGGGTCCGGTTCGGGCGGTTCGGGCGTCGGGTCGAACGCGTCCGCCGCCGACTCGGTCGGCCGGCCGCGCCGGTCGTTCCAGTCGAGTACCCACTCGAACAGCACGAGCCCGTTCACCGTCATCACGCCGGCCGAGGCGAAGAAGAGCATCTCCTCGATCGGGAGTCCGAGGACCGCGACCCCGGTCGTCAGCTCGGCGGAGAGCTGCCACGTCCCCATCGCGATCGCGATCCGGTCGGCGATCCAGAAGTACGCCGCGGGGATCAGCGTCGCCGCGAGCCACATCCGCGGCGTCCGGATCAGGTACCCGCCCCCCACCGCCCACTGCAGCGCGAAGACGGGGCCGACCCACGCGATCAGCCCGCCGAGGTAGAGGTACGAGGGGTCGAGCGACACGAGCCAGAGCCCGCCGGCGACCATCGCGACGCCGGCGACGACGCCGGCGATCCGCGGGCCCCGATCGAAGTCGCCCTCGCGGAACGTCGGGTCGAACCCGATCAGGTGGAGCGCGAACGCGGTGACGACGGTCTGGATGGCGAAGAACAGGTACTCGCCGAGCGGGATCGACAGCGCCCGGACGAGCACCGCCCCGTCGGCGTACCACCACGCCCCCCGTCGGATCATGTAGCTGATCCACGGCGTCGTGTACACGTACGCGATGGCGACGAGGATCGCGATCCCGGCGGTCGCGCGTCGCCGGCGGACGACGTCGTACCGCGGCGCGAGGTACCACAGCGCCGCGACGACGGGAAGGCTGAAGACGAGATGGAACTGGAGGTACGTCAGCGTCGGAAGCATCTGATCACCCCACCGGCGCCGTTCATGCGATCACGTTCGCTCCGTCGCTTATTAAGGCTCAGTCCAAACAGTGTGGTCGCCCCCGACGGTCGTCGAGAGTGAGATCGGCGGTCGTCGGGATTTCGTCCGGCGATCATCGTGATCTCGTCCGGCGATCATCGTGATCTCGTCCGGCGATCATCGTGATCTCGTCCGGCGATCGTCGGGATTTCGTCCGGCGGTCGTCGGCGCTACGCCTCGGCCGACAGCACGCCGTACCCCTCCAGCACCTTCCCGAGCCGGAACATGGAGGCGACGACGGCGTCGCAGACGGGGCGCACCGCGTCCTTCGGCACGAATCCGACCGCGAGCCCGGCGACCTCCAGCATCGGGAGGTCGTTCGCGCCGTCGCCGACCGCGACCGTCTCCGCCATCGCGAAGCCGAGGTCGTCGGCCAACTCGGCCAGCGCGTCGTCCTTCGTCCCCTCGATGAGCGGTCCCTCGGCCTCGCCGGTGAGCTTCCCGCCGGCCGTCGGGAGGCGGTTGGCGACGATCGTGTCGGCCTCGACCCCCGCCTTCGCGAGCGCGCGCTCGACGCCGCGCTCGAACCCGCCCGTGAGCACCGCGACGTGGTGCCCCTCGGCCTGCAGCCGCTCGATCAGCTCCCCGGCGCCCGGCCGGAGCGTCACCTCGTCGAACGCGGCCGCGACCGCCTCGTCGTCGAGCCCGCCGAGCAGCTCCGCCCGTCGGTAGAGGCTCTCGGCGTAGCTGAGCTCGTCGTTCATCGCTCGCTCGGTTATCTCGGTCACCTCGTCGGCGACGCCCGCGCGCTCGGCGAGCAGGACCGTCATCTCGGAGTCGGAGAGCGTGCCGTCGAAGTCGAACGCGATGAGGCTCATGGACTCCGTTCGGCGCGGAGGGGTTTTGAAGCACCTGATCGCGCAACGGACCCCGCACGGCGGGGCCGTCTCGCCCCGCCGCGCCCTCGGTGGCCTTTTTGCCGGTCGGGGTCGTCCCCACCGTCATGGATCGAACCGACGCTGACCGCGCCGACGTCGACGTCGACGACCTCTTGAAGGTGATCTTGGGACTTGCTATCGTATGGCTTCTCCTGGAGATCCTCGGCGCCGTGCTGGAGATCACGTTCGTCCTCCTCGACGCGCTCCCGACGCTGATCGTCCTCGCCATCGTCGTCCTGATCGCCTTACGGCTCACCGACCGGATCTGAGTCGTGTTCAGCCTGAACGTCCCGCTCCCGCCCGCGGTCGGCGATCTCGCGGCCGATCTCCACCCGAAACTGTCGGGGTTCGACCGCGTGCGCGACCGGCACACCCTCGTCTGCAAGCGACTCGGGGTCGACAACGTCCCGGACCGCGTCGCGAGCGCGGCCCGTCCCGGACCCGAGGACGTCGGTTCCGCCGCCGAACCGAGCCCCCCGAAGCCCGACGCGCTCGAGGCGCTCCGGGGGGACCTCCGACCCCTGCTGTCGGGAACCGACCCGTTCGAGGTGGCCGCGACCGGGATCGACGTCTTCGACGCGCCGGCGTCCGGCTCGCGGCCGGTGGTGTACCTCGCCGTCGAGAGCGAGGTCCTCGTGCGGCTTCATCAGCGACTCTGCGCCGCCTACGGCGCGATCGAGGGGATCGAAGGCGACGACTTCGTCCCGCACGTCACCCTGGCGCGCGGCGGAAACCCCGCTCCGGGCGTCGTGGCCGACCTCGTGGGCGCGGCGGTCGACCCGATCCGGTGGCGCGTCCACGCGCTCGACCTGTACGACCCCGAGTTCCGCGAGGTCGCCGCGACTATCGATTTATAAATGGGTGGCCGGGACTCGGCGGTGAACCGTTTCGAATTCCCGGCCGCTCGGCGAGACGCTGTCGCCTGCGCTTCGTCGGTGATCACGTCCAAAGCCCCAGCCACCACGTCCAAAGCCCCAGCCACCACGTCCAAAGCCCCAGCCGTGAGGCGGGCACACGCTCGCTGTGCTCCTCACTCGGTCGCTGACGCTCCCTCGTTGCGGTGCTTCCGTCGCCTGTGCCCGCCTCACGGCTGCCCCTTTGAGCCCCGTCCCGCACGGCGACCGCACCTCACTCCTCCCCAGCCTCGTCGCTCACTTCGTTCGCGACTCCCTCGCGCGTGCACCTCGCGCCCGTCGGGCGCTCGGCGGCACGCGCCGCCGCTATCGGTTTATAAATAGCACGTCGCCGTCGGCGGTCACTCTCGCCGCCCGCTCTGCGTATCGCCCCCGTCGCGCTCGCCCGGCTCGTCGACCGCGTGGTGCGGTCCGACGGGACCGTGCGTCGGGCAGACGCCGGCGATGGGAGTCGCGTTGAGACAGCAGGCGCGCTGCTGACTCGCGATGACGCCCTGCGAGAGGGACTCACCGCAGCGCCGGCAGTACGACGCGGTCCCGTCGTCGGCCATCTCTACCGCTCGCGAATGCGCATCGGCACCGGGTGGTTCGGGTGCATCGTCAGCGAGCCGCGCAGCGAGAGTTCGGGCCCCTCGTACTCCAGGTCGTACTGCGAGCAGACCTCCGCGAGGATCAGCTTCGCCTCCAGCAGCGAGAACGCCTTCCCGATGCAGTGGCGCGGGCCGCCGCCGAATGGGAAGTACGCGAACCGGGGGCGTTGGCTCCGGCGCTCGGGGGCCCATCGACTCGGGTCGAACGTCTCGGGGTCGTCGTACCAGCGCGGCGACCGGTGGATCACCCACTGCGACAGCATGAGCGCCGAGCCCTCCGGGATCCGGTACCCACCGATCTTCACGTCGAGCTTCGGCTCGCGGAACAGGGTGTAGACGGGCGGGTACAGCCGCATCGATTCGTTGAGCACGCGCTCGGTGTACTTCATGTCGCGGGCGTCGGCGGCGGTCGGGGCGCCGTCGGCGGTCGCCGCCCGGGCCTCGCCGGCCACGCGCTCGCGGGCCTCGGGGTGATTCGAGAGCAGGTAGAACGTGTACGTCAGCGCGAGCGCCGTCGTGTCGTGACCGGCGAGCAGCATCGTCACCAGCTCGTCGCGGAGGTTCTTGTCGGTCTGCTCGCCGCGGTCCCGGGCGCGCAACAGGACGGAGAGCAGGTCCATCGGCAGGTCGCCGTCGCCGTCGCCGGCGGGGCCGCGCACCGCGACGCCCTCGGGACCGGCCGGGTCGACGCTCGGGTCGCGCTCGGTCCCGCGCCGGCGCTCCACGATCCCGTCGATCACGGATTCGAGGGTGCCGATGGCGTCGTCGAACTCGCGGTTCTCGCGGGTCGGCACCCAGTTCGGGATCAGGAAGCGGCGCGGGTCGGGCTCGAACCGCGCGCCGAGCGGCTCCAGCTTCTCTTGGACGGTCTTCACCTCCTCGTCGGTGATGTCGGCGCCGAACATCGCCGAGACGATGATCTTGACGGTGAGGCGGGCGACCTCGAGCTGGATGTCGACCACGTCGCCGTCGTTCCAGTCCGCGAGTTGCGACTCGGTGTGGCCGACCATCGTCCCCGCGAGCGCCCCGATCCGCCGGTTGTGGAACGAGGGGTTCGCCAGCTTCCGCTGGCGCTGCCACGCCTCGCCCTCGCTCATGAGGAGACCGTCCCCGAGCAGGGTGTCCATGGCGTCGTCGCCGAACTGCGGCTTCCGGTAGCGCTCGGCCTCGGAGACGAGGACGCGCTCGATGTCGGCGGGGTTCGTCAGGAGGTAGGTCTCGCGCGGGCCGAGGTCGAAGCGAACGACGTCGCCGTAGCTGTCGGCGCAGGCGCGCATGAACGAGAACGGGTCGTCGGCGTACTGGCGACCGTTGCCGAAGACGGGGTCGCCGATGGGTCCGGGCGGCGTGACGGACATACGAGAAATAGGGTCTCTGCGAGGTTAAACGTTCGGCGGCGGGGCGGCGGCGGCGACGCCGCGGGGGGACGGACGCGGCGCCACGTGGGAATTTGCCGGGCGCTACGAGAGGGTCCGGCGGGCGCTACTCGGACCGCTCTCGATCCCGCTCCTCTCGCCTCTCATGCCTCGCGTCCAGGCGCTCGACGCGGGCGATCAGCTCGTCGACGGCGACCTCCTGGTCGTCGGTCGCCTCGACGATGCGCTCGGTCGCGTCCTCGGTCCGGTCGGAGCGCTCGCGGACCGCCTCCAGCGACGACGTGAGCTCCTCGACGGTCGCGGCCTGGTCGTCCGTCGTCCGGGCGACCTCGGCGACGCCCGCGGCCGCCTCGTCGACCGCGTCGGCGATCTCCTCCAGCGAGTCGAGCACGGTCTCGATCTCGGTGCCGGCGTCCTCGATGCGGTCGTGCGAGCGCTCGACGGCGGTGCTCGTCTCGTCGGACTGCGCCTGGAGCTCCGCGAGGCTCTCCGTGATCTCCTCGGTGTAGCCGCGCGTCTCGTCGGCGAGCTTCTTGACCTCCTCGGCGACGACCGCGAAGCCGTCGCCGCCCTCGCCGGCGCGGGCGGCCTCGATGTTGGCGTTGAGCGCCAGCAGGTTCGTCTGCTCGGCGACGTCGGAGATGACCTCGATGACCTCCTCGATGTCGTCCATGCGCTCCGAGAGCGCGCCGACGCTCTCGACGAGCTCGTCGCCGATCTCGACGACGTCCTGAGTCGCCTCGCGGGCGTCCTCGCTGGCGTCGAGCCCCTCGTCCGCGGCCTCGCTGGCGGCGATCGCGGCGGAGTCGACCTGATCGGCGGTGGCGGCGACCTCCTCCATGCCGGCGGAGAACGACTGCATCTCGGAGACGCTCTCCTCTAGCAGCTCGTTCTGCTCGTCGACGTTCTCGGCGATGTCGCCGGCGGCCCCGCTCGCCTCTTGGACCGTCTCGTCGATCTGTCGCGCCTGCTCGTGGACGCTCTCGGAGAGGCTCTGGAGGTTCTCGGCCATCCCGTTGACGACGCCGATGACGGCCAGCAGCTCCTCGCTCAGGATCTCGCACTCCTCGTGTCGGACGGCGCGGGCGTCGAGGTTCCCCTCGCCGATCGCCTCCGCCGTCTCGCGAACCTCCTTCACCAGCGTTTCGGTCGCGTTCCGCTGGTTGACGTTCTCCGTCCGGTCGATGACGACTTCGGTGACGCCGACGACTTCCTCGCCCTCGTACAGCGGCGTCGCCGTGAACTCGATGTGCTTCTCGTCGCCGTGGCGGTCGACCATCGTGCTGGTGTCGCGGTAGCGGGTCTGCGCCGAGTCGCACCGCTCGACGCCGTACGCCTCGTCGGCGGTCTCCGGCGCGTCGAGCACTTTGTCGGCCAGCGTGTCGGCCCGCCGCCCGTCGGGATAGAACAGCTCCGAGACGTGGCCGTGACCGATCGCGTCCTCGCGCGCTTTCCCGGTGAGCGACGCGATGGACTCGTTCCACTCGGCGACGTTGCCGTCGGCGTCGAGGATGAACGTCGGCACGCCGGTGGCGTTGAACACCTGCTCGAAGCCGGCCCTAGACAGCGTCTCGGCGCGGTCGGTGCCCGCTTCGTCCACGATCCCTGGAGCCGTGCTGTCGGCTCCGCTCGGTCTCCCGTCGTCGGCCCCGTCGTCGACGACGACCCCGCCGTCCGGGACCGACCGCGAGTCCCGGTCCCGCCCGAACACCCGTCGGAGTAGCCCGCTGACTCCCGTCATATCTATGTCGCCCTCTCCCAAGCGCCAGCATAAACGGTTCCCCCCGTTATTCACGTGTGATAATCATCTGGTCCTCTAGATGAAAGGAGCGCCGTCGGCCTTCGCCTTCGCTCCCCCGACGCAATTGCTCCCTCCGGTGCGATCGCTCTCCTAGCACGATCGCTCCCCTCCCCGCCCGTAGCGTTCAAACGCGTCCGGCGGCTACCCGGATCCGATGGACGCCGACGCCGTGCGCGAGCGGGCCGCGGACCTCCCGACCGAGCCCGGCGTCTACCAGTTCCGGGCGGGGGAGACGACGCTGTACGTCGGCAAGGCGGTCGACCTCCGGGACCGAGTGCGGTCGTACGCCGACCCGCGCTCGGGGCGTATCAGGGGGATGGTCGCGCGCGCCGACCGGATCGAGTTCGCGGTCACCGACACCGAGACGCAGGCGCTGCTGCTGGAGGCCAACCTCATCAAGCGGCTCCAGCCGCGGTTCAACGTCCGGCTGAAAGACGACAAGTCGTACCCGCTGATCGCGCTCACCGACCACCCCGTCCCCCGGATCGAAGTCACCCGCGACCCGGAGGAAGGAGCGATCGCGTACGGCCCGTTCACGGACAAGGGCCGCGTCGAGACCGTGGTGAAGGCGGTCCGCGACGAGTACCAGCTCCGCGGCTGCTCGGATCACAAGTACGCGAACCGCGACCGCCCCTGCCTCGACTACGAGATGGGGATCTGCTCGGCCCCCTGCACCGGCGAGATCGACCCCGCGAGCTACGCCGAGGACGTGGCCGCGGTCCACCGCTTTCTGGAGGGCGAGACCGGCGCCCTCGCCGACCCCCTGCGCCGGCGGATGGAGAGCGCCGCCGAGCACGCCGAGTTCGAGCGCGCCGCCAACCTCCGCGACCGGCTCGAAGCGGTCGAGGCGTTCCACGGCGAGGGCGGCGAGGCCGTCAGCGACCGGTCCGACGACCGCACCGTCGACGTGCTCGCGG
>NZ_NHPE01000002.1:0-695 GCF_002252895.1 Halorubrum sp. Eb13
TCGTGTTCAGATAAGCTGATTCCATGCGAAGCTGAACGATCTGAGCCAGTCGTCGGCGGTTTCTGCTTCGGCGTTGCTGAAACAGTTTGAGAAACAGACAGTTCGGCGTTTTACCTCTCTAAATACACGTTCAACGGCGTTCCGATTTCCATGTTTCTCGTATCTGAAATCGAAGCCGTGGCGCTGACACGCGTCTTGTAGCGAGTGCGATCCATCGATGAGAAACACGGCGTCGGAGACGTCGTGTTTCTCGGAGAGTTCGGTCAGAAACGAATGTGCGAGAACCTTCGTTGTTGTCGGCTCAAGCTTTGTATGGAGCAATTCGTTTGTTTCAGGATCGACGGCAGCATACAGCCAATATTGCTCGTCGTTGAGTCGGATCACAGTCTCGTCAACCGCGACGTGATCCGGACACCGACCAGCTTCGGGCTGTAGATCGGCCTTGTGAACCCAATTATGAACGGTTGATCGAGCACGTTCGACACCGAATATATCAAGAACCGAGACGGTATTCGAAAGTGAGAGGCCAGCGAGATGGAGCTGAATACCGAGCTTCATCAGCAATTTCGGTGTCGCTTCTCGTTCAACAAACTCTAAGTTGATCTGGTCGATACTCCCGCTGAGGCGTGTGTTTTCGGGCATGAACCACTCAGAAAACACACCGCCTCACTATTCATCCTTATCTGAACACGATG
>NZ_NHPE01000115.1:0-5889 GCF_002252895.1 Halorubrum sp. Eb13
TCGTCGGTCGCCCTCCGCGTTGCTCCGGGCGACTGACTCCCTCGCGCGTGCGGTTCGCGGCCTGTCGGCCGCTCACCGGCACGCGCCACTGCAGTTCAGGTATAAATTTCACGGCGCGCGTTCGAGTGTCGTCCGGTGAGATCGGCGCTGCCGAGTCGACCGGTCGTCGAGCGCTCGACCCTTTTAAGAACGCCCGGAGCGAGCGACCCACCATGGACCACGAACGGATCGTCATCCTCGCCCACGAGAAGTTCCCCGGCCGCGCGAAGACCGCGCTCGGCGTGATGCGCTACGGCGACCAGGACGTGCGCGCCGTCCTCGACCGCGACCGCGCCGGCGAGCGCGTGCGCGACCACGTCCCGAACGTCTCGGACGCGCCGATCGTCGGGTCGTTCGGCGAGGCGCACGCGGCCGCCGACGGCGACGTCGACGCCGTATATATCGGGATCGCGCCGATCGGCGGCGGCTTCGACGAGTCCTGGCGGTCGGACGTCGAGGCCGCGATCGAGGCCGGCTGCGACGTGGTGAGCGGGCTCCACTACTTCCTCAACGAGGACGAGGAGCTCGCCGCGCTGGCCGCCGAACACGGCGTCGACCTCGTCGACGTTCGCGAGCCGGACGACGACCTGACGGTGGCGACGGGCGCCTCCGGCGACGTCGACGCCGACGTGGTGTGTACGGTCGGCACCGACTGCTCGGTCGGGAAGATGACCGCCTCGCTGGAGATCGTCGCCGCCGCCCGCGAGCGCGGGATCGACGCGGCGTTCGTCCCGACCGGCCAGACCGGGATCATGATCGCCGGCTGGGGGAACCCGATCGACCGCGTCGTCTCCGACTTCACCGCCGGCGCCGTCGAGGACATGCTCGTCGAGGTCGGCGACGACTACGACCTCCTCGTCGTCGAGGGGCAGGGAAGCATCGTTCACCCCGCCTACTCGGCGGTCACCTGTGGCATCCTCCACGGCTCGATGGCGGACGGGCTGGTCCTCTGTCACGCCGCGGGGCGGGAGGCGATCCACGGGTACGAGTCGTTCGCGCTCCCCTCGCTTCCGGAGTACGTCGACCTCTACGAGGGGCTCGCGGCGCCCGTCCGCGAAGCGAGCGTCGTCGCCGGCGCGCTCAACACGAAGGACGTCGACGACGACGAGGTGGCCGCCGACGCGGTCGACGCCTTCGGCGACGCGGTCGGCGCTCCCGCCGCCGACCCCGTCAGAGACGGCGCCGACGGGATCGTCGACGGGATCGTCGAGGCCGGGCTCGGCGGGGAGACCGTCGACAAATGAGCCTCGACACGGCGTTCGAGCGGGTCTCGCTTCCCCTCGAGGACCCGTTCACGATCTCTCGTGGCACCCAGACGGAGGCCGAGAACGTGATCGTCCGGATCACGGACGAGGGCGGGATGACCGGCGTCGGCGGGGCCGCCCCGTCGGCCCACTACGGCGAGACGGCCGCCACCGTCGAGGCGGTGCTCCCGGACCTCCTCGCGGTCGTCGAGTCCGTCGGAGACCCGCACGCGATCCGCGAGATCGAGTCGCGGATGGCGGCGGCGATCGGCGGCAACCCGGCCGCCCGGGCCGCCGTCTCGATCGCCGTCCACGACCTCGCCGCGAAGCGGCTCGGCGTCCCGCTCCATCGGCTCTGGGGGCTCGACGCGTCGGCCGCGCCGGCGACCTCGTACACCGTCGGGCTCGACGAGACGGAGCGCGTCCGGGAGAAGGCCGCGGCCGCGGTCGAGGCCGGGTACCCGATCCTCAAGATCAAGCTCGGCACCGACCGGGACCGCGAGCTGATCGACGCCGTCCGAGCGGCCGCGCCGGAGGCCCGACTCCGCGTCGACGCCAACGAGGCGTGGACGCCCCGCGAGGCGGTCGCAAAGAGCGAGTGGCTCGCCGACCGCGACGTGGAGTTCGTCGAGCAGCCGGTGCCCGCCGCGGACCCGGAGGGGCTCCGGTTCGTCTACGAGCGGTCCGCACTCCCGATCGCCGCCGACGAGTCGTGCGTGACGCTCGACGACGTTCCCGCGATCGCCGACCGCTGCGACATCGCGAACCTGAAGCTGATGAAGACCGGCGGCCTGCCCGAGGCGAGACGGATGATCGCCGCGGCGCGAGCCCACGGGCTGGAGGTGATGTGCGGCTGCATGATCGAGTCGAACGCGTCGATCGCGGCGGCCGCCCAGCTCGCGCCGCTCCTCGACTACGCCGACCTCGACGGCTCGCTGCTGCTCGCCGAGGACCCGTATGACGGGATCGGGATGGGGAACGGTGAGATCCGGCTCGAAGGACAGGAGCGGGCGGGGACCGGAGCGCGCTCGGAGTGAGGCCGGAAGTGAGAACGGCGGCGGCGACCGGCGCCCGGCTTCGTTAGTTCCGCGGCTCGTCGGCGTCGACCTCCGACTCCTCCAGTTCGACGTCGACTTCCTCGTCGGCACCGGCGTCCCCGTCGAGGTCAGCCTCGAGGTCGTCCGCGTCGATCTCCGATTCGATGTCCGCCAGTTCGTCCTCGACTTCCTCGTCGGTCGCGCCCCCGCTGTCGCTCTTCGGCTCGCCCTTCCCGAGCTCGCCCTTGAGCGTCTCCAGTTCGGCGTCGACCTCGCTGTTCGTCGAGAGGCTCTCCAGCTCGCGGTCGATGCTGTCCTTGTCGGAGAGCGCGTCCTCGAACGCGCCGGACTCCTCCAGCTCGTCCATCGCCTCCGCGCGCGCCTCCATCTCCTCGGTCCGCTCCTCGGCGCGCTCGATCGACCGGCTCACGTCCTCCATCTCGTCGCCGACGCCGGTCATCGCCTCCGAGACGCGCGAGGACGCCTCCGCGGCCTCATAGCGGGCCTTCATCGTCTCCTTCTTCGTGCGGAACTCCTCGATGCGGTTCTGCAGCTTGTTCTTCTTCTCGACGAGCTGATCCTGGGTGTCGTTCAGCTCCGCTATCTGCCCCTCCAGCTCCTCGATCTGGGCCATCTTCGACTTCTTCTTCTCGAGGGCCTTCCGCGCGAGGTCGTCGCGGTCCTGCTGGACCGCCTCGCGGGCCTGTCGGTTGTGCTTCTCGACGTTCTCCTCGAGCTTGCGCTTCTGGATCTCCAGGCGCTTCTTCTGGGTCGTCAGGTCGGCGATCCCCTGCTTGACGTCTTGGAGCTCGTCGCGCATCTGTTCGTACGAGTAGTCGAGCGACTCCGTCGGATCCTCCGCCCGGTTCAGGAGGGCGTTCACCTTCGAGCGGATGACGTAGGAGGCGCGCGAGAGGATTCCCATAGTCCGTCATACGCGTTCCACCCGTTAAAACCTCATGTGGTTCGCGGCCCCGCGTCGGACCGAAAGGAGACCGAATTGAGGCCGAAAACGCCCGGAACGGGGGCGAGATCCGGCCGTCGGCACCCGTCGGTCGCCAGCACCTGAAGATTTATTCGGGGTGTTGTACTATTTCGCGCATGGATATCGGCGTACTGACCGTTCCATTGGGCGGAGAATCGACCGAAGACGCGGCCGCGTACCTCGACTCCATCGGGGTCGACGCGGTCGAACTCGGCGTCGGGGGGTGGCCCGGCGAGGACCACGTCGACCGCGAGTCGCACCTCGCCGACGAGGCCGCGCGCGAGGACCTGCTCGGCCTGCTCGACGAGCACGACCTCCGGATCTCGGCGCTGGCGACCCACAACAACCCCCTCCACCCGGACGAGGAGCGCGCCGCGGCGGCGGACCGCGAACTCCGGGAGGCGATCGAGCTGGCCGACCTGCTCGGCGTCGGCACGGTGACCTGCTTCTCCGGGCTCCCCGCGGGCGCGCCCGGCGACTCGACGCCGAACTGGGTCACGGCGCCGTGGCCGAGCGAGCACGCCGACGCCCACGAGTACCAGTGGGACGAGGTCGCGATCCCGTACTGGAACGACCTGGCGAAACACGCCGACCACCACGGCGTCGACGTCGCCATCGAGATGCACCCGAACATGCTCGTGTACGAGCCGACCGGGATGCTCGCGCTGCGGGAGGCCACGAACGAGCGGATCGGCGCCAACTTCGACCCCTCGCACCTCTACTGGCAGGGGATCGACGTCACCGAGGCGATCCGGTTCTTGGGCGAACGCGACGCGATCCACCATTTCCACGCCAAGGACACGAAGGTGTACGACGCGAACGCCCGCGTGAAGGGCGTGCTCGACACGGCGGACTACACCGCGGAGGCCGACCGCTCGTGGCTGTTCCGCTCGATCGGCTACGGCCACGACGAGGCCCACTGGAAGGACGTCGTCTCGACGCTCCGGATTGTCGGCTACGAGGGCGCGCTCTCGATCGAACACGAGGACTCGCTCACCTCCTCTCGCGAGGGGTTAGAGAAGGCGGTCGACGTGCTCGATCGGGCCGTCTTCGAGACGCAGCCGGGCGACGCGTACTGGGCGGAGTAAGACGGAGGACGCAATCATGACACGGGAACCACTCAAGATCGGCGTGCTGGGGTATCGCTTCATGGGCAAGGCGCACGCGAACGCGCTGGCGCGGCTTCCGATGTTCTTCCCGGACGCGCCCGACGTCGAACGTCACACGCTCGTCGGGCGCGACGAGGGGGCGCTCGCCGACGCCGCGGACCGCTTCGGCTTCGCGCACACCGCGACGGACTGGGAAGACGCCCTCGACGAGGTGGACGTGTTCTACAACCTCGGGCCGAACCACGTCCACGCGGAGCCGTCGATCGCGGCCTTGGAGGCCGGCGTTCCGGTCCTCTGCGAGAAGCCGCTCGCGCCGACCCTGGACGAGGCGGCGGCGATGCGCGACGCCGCGGCGGACGCCGACGTCCCGGCCGGCACCGCGTTCAACTACCGGTTCGTCCCGGCGCTCCGCTACGCGAAGGGGCTGATCGAGGACGGCGAGCTCGGCGAGATCCGGCAGGTCCGCGGGCGGTACCTCCAGGACTGGCTCGCGGACCCCGAGGCGCCGTGGGCGTGGCGCATGGACGCCGACATGGCGGGCTCGGGCGCGCTCGGCGACCTGGGCGCGCACACGATCGACCTCGCGAGCTTCCTCGTCGGCGACGAGGTCGGCGGGATAGACCGCCTCTCCGGCCACCTGCAGACGTTCGTCGACGAACGGCCCGTCTACGAGGACGGCGGCGACGTCGACGAGGGCAGCGAGGGCGGCGATGGCGGCGACGCCGCAGTCGCGGAGTACCGCGACGTGACCGTCGACGACGCCTACTCCGCGCAGGTCGCCTACGAGTCGGGGGCGATCGGGACGTTCGAGGCGACCCGGTTCGCGACCGGTCACAAGAACGACCACGCGATCGAGGTCCACGGCTCGAAGGGGAGCCTGAAATTCTCCTTAGAGCGGCTCAACGAGCTGGAGGTGCTCCGCGAGGGCGACCGCGGCTACCAGACGGTGCTCGTCACCGACGAGACGGACCCGTACGTCGACCGGTGGTGGCCCCCCGGTCACGTCATCGGGTGGGAGCACACCTTCGTCCACGAGAACTACGAGTTCTTACGCTCTGTGTCCACAGGAAATATACCGGACACGTTCCCCACTTTCGAGGATGGGTATGAGGTCCAGCAAATTCTTGAGGCGATCACAGAGGCCGACAAACGTGGGGAATGGGTGAATCTGTAGCCGCGAGACGCTGCGGCGTTCCGAAGGCACACCGCGGTGTGTGTTGCGTCAACAAACCCTGATATCTAACTATTCTCGTTGATTCGCTCGGCGACCCGGTCCGCGATCTTGTCCATCAATTCGTCGCTTTCCATAATCGCGTCCATATTCTCATCAAGCGCCGACTCGACCACCTCGATCTCTTCCATCGTTTCGCCGCCTTGTGGGTCGGCCTGCTTGTACGACTCTTCGATCCCTTCCGTGATTTGCGACTTCGCGTCTTGTGCGTCCGGTGTGTATACCGCATCGTGTTCAGATAAGG
>NZ_NHPE01000060.1:0-12168 GCF_002252895.1 Halorubrum sp. Eb13
GCTTCGTCGGGCTGATCGTCCCGCACATGGTGCGGAACCTCGTCGGGAGCGATTACAAGCGGCTGATCGTCGGGTGCCTGTTCGTCGGCCCCGCCCTGATGGTCGCCGCCGACGTGGGCGCCCGGCTCGGGATGAGCGTCCTGACGGGCGCGGACGCGCAGATCCCGGTGGGGATCGTCACCGGGCTCGTCGGCGGGCCGTACTTCCTGTACCTGATGCGGAGACGGCAGAACATGGGTGAACTCTGAATGTCCATCGAACGCACGAACGCGACGGATTCGGACGAACTGAGCGGCGCGAACGCGCCGAACCGAACGACCGGCGAGCGCGCGGCGGGCGCCACCGACGCGAGCGACCTCGACGCCGAGGGGCTCGTGTTGGGGTACCCGACCGCTCCGGAACCGGTCGTCGACGGCGCGTCGATCGCGGCCGAGCCGGGCGCGGTCACCGCCCTCGTCGGTCCGAACGGGTCGGGCAAGAGCACCCTGCTGAAGGGGTTGGCGAACCAGCTCGCGCCCGAGGACGGCTCCGTGCTCCTGGACGGACGCGACGTTCACTCGATGGACACGAAGGCGCTCGCCCGGAAGCTCGGGCTGCTGTCACAGGAGAGCACGTCGCCGGACAGCATCACCGTCGAGGACCTCGTCCATCACGGTCGGTACCCGCACCGCGGCTTCTTCGAGCGGACGACCGAGGCGGACGCTCGCGTGGTCGACCGCGCCATCGAGCTGGCGGGCTGCGGCCACCTCAGGGACCGCGAGGTCGGGAGCCTCAGCGGCGGGCAGAAGCAGCTCGCGTGGATCGCGATGGTCCTCGCGCAGGACACCGACGTGCTCCTCCTCGACGAGCCGACGACGTTCCTCGACTTACACCACCAGATGGAGGTGATGGAGATCATCGAGACGCTGCGCGACGAGAGCGACGTGACGGTCGTCGTCGTGCTCCACGACATCGAGCAGGCCGCGCGGCTCGCCGACCGGATGGTCGCGCTCAAGGACGGCGAGATACGGGCCCGCGGCGCCCCGGGAGAGGTCGTCACCGAGGAGCTGCTCGCTGACGTGTTCCGCGTCGACACCGACGTGGTGCAGACCGAGAACGGCCCCCGCGTCACCCCGTTGCGCGCCAGGCACGAGGGGTCGGAGTAACCCGACGCGTCCGGCCGACGACGACGTGGCAATATATTTTAGTCCGACCTAAAAACCGAAGTGGTTAAACATCTTTAGGCTAGCCTAAAAACATGTCCAGAGACGACGCGGTACACGGGGATCCGACCCGCAGAGCGTTCGCGAAGTACGGCGGTACCGTCGCGCTCGGCGGTCTGCTCGCCGGCTGCACCGGCGGTGGCGACGGGGAGGGCGACGGCGCCGACGACGGCTCGGCCGACGGCAACGGCACCGACGACGGCTCGGCCGACGGCGACGATTCTGACGGGTCCGGCGACACCGCCGAGAGCTACACGGCGTCGATCTCGCCGATGGGCGAGGTGACGTTCGAGTCGCCGCCGGAGACGGTGTTCACGCGGCTCACCCACCACGCGGACATGGCGTTCGCGCTCGGCCGGGGGAACGACGTCACCGCGCTGCACGCGCCCGACTACTACGACGGGCTGTGGAACCAGTTCGTCGAGCGGCTCCCGGGCGTCTCGCTCGACTGGTCCGGGCGCTACTCCTCGTGGAAGCCGGACAAGGAGAAGCTGTACGAGCTCGACAGCGACGTCCACCTCGCGGACCCGGCGTGGATCACCCGACAGGACGCCTGGGACCGCGCGGACGTCGACGAGGTCGCCGAGAACGTCTCGCCGTGGTTCGGCAACTCCCTCAGCGACCGCCACCAGGAGCCGACGGACGAGTGGGCCGACGGCTACCAGTACTACGGCCTGTGGGAGCAGTTCGAGATCGTCGCCGACGCGTTCCGGGAGCGCGAGCGCTACGAGGCGCTCGCGGAGGTCCGCGAGGGGCTTCTGTCGACGATCGAAGAGGGGCTGCCGCCCGAGGAGGAGCGCCCGACCGCGATCATGATCGCCGCCGCCGACATCGAGAGCATCTACGCGTACACGCTGAGCAACCCCGGCTTCCTCACGTCGCACACGCGCCCGCTCGGCCCGCGCGACGCGTTCGAGGGGAGCGTCGAGTCCGGCACGGTCGTCGACTTCGAGACGATGCTCGAGGCCGATCCCGACGTCATCCTCTACCTCGGCGGGATGGAGCCGGGGACGGACATGGCCGGGCGACGGACCGCCTTCGAGGAGGACGCCGTCGGCTCGGAGATCGCGGCGGTCCGGAACGACCGCATCCACCCGCAGGGCGCCCGGTATCAGGGCCCGATACTGAATCTGTTCCAGCTGGAGATGACGGCGAAGCAGCTCTACCCCGACGCGTTCGGCGCGTGGCCGCGGTACGAGGAGGGTCCGTATCCGGCGATCCCCGAGAACGAGCGGCTGTTCGACCGGAAGCGCGTCGCGGACGCGATCAAGGGGGACCTGTAGATGCGCGCCCGCGAGTGGACCGTGGCGGCGACCTACGGCGACCCGACCGACTACGACGTCCCGGCGCTGCCGACGTGGCGGGTCGAACGCGGCGCGTGCGGCGACCTCGCGTTCGCGGCGACCGACCGGGACGAGCCGTTCATCGCCGCCGCCAACCCGGTCCGGGTGCGGCGATGAGCGGGGCGAGGTCGGCCGCTCGACCGCGCATCGGGTCAGACCCGCTGGACCGAAGATCCTACCTCGCCTCGCCCGTGTCGACGGGTATGGAGCCGAATCAGCTACGGGCGGCGGACCGTTCCCGACGGAACCGACGGGTGGTCGACCGATGACCGACGGGTCGACCCCCCCGCGCGACGTGGTCGTCGTCGGCGGCGGCGTCGCCGGGCTCTCGGCGGCCGTGTTCACGGCGCGTCAGGGGCTCGACACGCTCGTCGTCGACGGCGGCGCGTCGATCCTCCGGCGGAACGCCCACCTGGAGAACTTCCCCGGGTTCCCGCTCGGAGTCAACGCCCGCCGACTGCTCGACCTCCTCGGCGAGCAGGCCGAGGCCGCCGGCGCGGACCGACTCGACGCGCGGGTGACGCGGGTCGCCGCGATCGACTCCGGCGACGCCGATTCCGGCGGTGACGGCGCCGTCCCGAGCGACGGCGCCCCGAGCGACGACGCCCGGTTCGCCGTCGCCACCGACGGCGACGACCGGATCCGGACGCGGTACGTCGTCGCGGCCACGAAGAACGAGGTCGGCTACCTCGACGGCGTCGACGGCGTCGGGATCATCGAGCGCGGGAAGGCGTACGTCGACGTCGACGAGCGCGGCCGGACCGGCGTCGACGGGCTGTACGCGGCGGGGCGGCTCGCGGAGAAGCCCCATCAGGCCGCGGTGTGCGCCGGCCACGGCGCCGAGGTCGCGGTCACGCTGTTGGAGGACGACGACGCGCCCTTCTACCACGACTGGGTGACGCCGGAGGGGTACTTCACCGACCGGGGCCGCGAGGTGCCCCCGGGCTGCGAGGAGATCGGCGCCGACGAGCGCCGCGAACGCGAGGCCGCCTCGCTGGACGCGACCCGCGAGCGGTTCGCGGAACCGCATCCCGACCCGCAAGAGACCCACCCGAGCCTGGAGGAGTGACCGGATGCGGAGCGTGACCGCGACGTGATCGGGACGACGCTGGCGGCTATCAGCGACCATATCGAGGCGCTCTCGTCGGAGACCGGCGAGTACTCGCTCGTCTGCGCCCGCTACGGCGACAGACCGGTCCCCGCGGCCGGGCTCCGGTTCGAGAGCCGGGCCGCCGCGCGCGCCGCCGCGCGCGCCACCGAGCAGTACCGCGACGCGCTCCGCCGGTACGACCCGCAGGTCCCGTACTACGACGTGATCGTCCGGCAGGAGTATGCGGGCGACGAGGGCGTCGACCGCGGCGTCTGCGACGGGAGCGCCGACGGCGACGCCGGAAGCGGTCGGTCCGCCGGCGACGCGCACGACGTGCGGCGGTTCTCGGCGACCGAGGCGGCGGACTGGTCGCTCTCCGACCCCGCCGTGGGCCACGACCCCGGACCGAACCCCGATTCGAGCCGCGACCCCGAACCGAATCCCGCGCCGAGCCGCGACCTCGTCGGGTTCTGCCACGACGCGGCGGCGGCGGTGTTCGAGGCCCTCTCGGCGGGCGACCACGACGCGGTCGAGTCGGCGGTCATGGACGCCTACTTCGCGTTCGCGGAGGAGCGGTCGGACCCGGACGGCCTCTGTCTCCGGCTCCTCGAAGCGATGGCGTTCGAGCTCCGCCGCGGCCTCGAGCCGACCGAACAGGCCGCGGTGCTGGCCGACGCCGCGTCGCGGCTCCCCGTCGCGCCCGACGCGGACCCGGTCGCGGGGGCGTTCGAGCGCCTCGCCGGAGCGGGGGTCGTCGGGAGCTACGCGGCCGACTCGGGCGGCGACGAGCCGCCGGCCGAGTCGGTGGTCGTCCACGTGTCCGACTACGCGCTGACCCCCCGGGACGGGCGGTTCCCGACGCTTCCGGTCGCTCTCGAACTGTGCCGACACGGCGACCGGTCGCCCCCGCGGGCGGTCCGCGTCGACGCCGTGGAGGGGGGCTGGCGGCTCGGGATCGACACCGCGTCCGGCGACGAGCCGTCGGGGCTGACGAGCGCGCCGATCCGCGAGTAGGTCGGCGTCGACCTATTCGGCGTCGACCTATTCGGCGTCGACCTATTCGGCGTCGGCGGTGCCGCCGGACGCGTCCGCCTCGCCGGCCTCGTCCGCCTCTATCCGCACGAGGTCGGCCTCGACGTCCTCGACGAACGCGCCCTTCCCGCCGACGGTGACGGTGCCGTCGTCGGTCTCCACGACGAGCGAGTGCTGGACCGGGAACTCGTTGTTCGTCGGCTCGACCATCCCCTGTTTCGCCTCGACGACGCGTCCCACGAGCTCGACGGCCTCGTCGCTCTCCGTCCGCCGCCCGCCGACGGTTACGCGCGGCGTCTCGCCGGCGCGGAGCCGCAGGGTCGCCTGTAACACCGTGTGCCGGAAGTTCTCGTACTCCGCCGGGAGCGGCGCCGGCGGCGCGGTCGCGGCCTCGGTCGCGGCCGGCCAGTAGTTCCCGAGGAAGGAGCCGACGATGACGGGCGCGAGCTGTTCCTGCGAGAAGTGGATCGCCTGCCGGTCGGTGTCGGACCGCCGGAGCAGCTCGGGCGGGGCGACGACGCCGGCCGCCGAGTCCACGGTGAGGAGCGTGGGCATCGCCTCGCTCCACGTCCGAACGACGCTGGCGACGCCCTCGAGGTCGACCGCGTCGCTGCCGGCGTCTCCGACCGACGTCCCCTCGGCGTCGGAGACGACGAGGAGCACGAGCACGCCCCGGTCGACCGCGTCCGCGAGCGACTCCCGGACCTCCGGGAGGTGCTTGGCCGTGACCGACAGCGCGACCTCCGACTCCGCCCCGTCGAGCAGCGACCGGATCCGCTTGATGACCGTGACGCGGGACTTGATCACCTCGAACTGCTCGGCCCGCCGCTCCACCCGCGAGAAGCGCTCCTCCAGTCCGGGTCGGATCGCGTCGACGTCCGAGCGGAGCCGGTTTATCACCTCGTCGGGCGGGTTCGCGCGGATCGTCGTCGGCACGACGTGGTCGTTCACCTCTACGAACCCGCGGTCCGCGAGCGACTCGCTCACGCTGTAGACGTAGCGCTTCGACACGCCGGCGGCGTCCGCGATGGTGCTCGCCTTCGCCTCGCCGTGCTCCAAGAGACTCAGATACGTGTCGATCTCCTTGTCCGAGAGCCCGAATCGGCGGAGGAGATCGTTCAGCGTCCGGTCGTCCATACGCAACAGAGGGCGAGGCGACCACTTATAAGGGTCGGACGACGCGACGGACGCGGATACCGCGACCGGGGAGACGGGACCCTATCTGAGGACGGCCACGGCGTCGACGGCGACCTCGGTCCCGACCGCGCGGTCGGCGAACAGGTCGGTCTCGACTCCCTCCGGCACCGCGACCGTCGCCGGCTCGGTCGCGAAGTTGACGACGACGAGGAGGGCGTCGCCGTCCGCCTCGTCGGCGCCCTCGTTATCGCCGACCGCCGTCCGGGCGTACGCGGTCACCCGCTCCGGGTCGCCGTCGACGACGCGCACGTCCGTCGCGGGGCCGCTGAAGTCGACGGCGCCCTCGCGGAGGAGCGGCTCGCGCTCGCGGAGCGCGGCCAGGTCGCGGTGGAAGTCGGTGAGGTCGTTGTCGCCGTCGTGCCAGCGGACGGGGCCGCGGTACGTCTCGTTGCCGCGCTCCTGCCCGGCGTAGATCATCGGCGCGCCGGGGAGCGTGAAGACGGTCGCGGCGGCGGCCTTCAGGGCGTCTCGGCCGTACTCGGCGAGGTAGCGGTCCTCGTCGTGGTTCTCGACGTAGCGCATCTGCGCGCTCGGATCGTCGAAGCCGAGCCACGCGGCGCGGTCGAACGCGTCGCCGACCGCGCTCGCGGGGGCCTCGCCCGCGCCGACGTCGCGGAGGATCCCGTAGAGGGAGGTGTCGTAGTGGAGGTCGAACTCCCCCTCGCCGTAGAAGGGGTCGTGCGGGAGCGTCTCGTCGAGCAGGAGGACGTCGTCGGGGACGCGGTCGGCGACCTCCTTCCAGAACCCGTGCGGGACCCCCCACGCCACGTCGGCGCGGAAGCCGTCGACGACGGCGGCCCACTCGTCGACTACGTCCAGCAGCCACGCCCGGACGGCCGGACTGTCGAAGTTGAGGTTGGGGATCCGCCGCCAGTTGAAGTAGTACTCCGGCATGTCCCCGGGGGCGAGCTCCGCCCAGTCGGTCCCGGTCACGTCGAAGGCGCCGTCGGCCCGGCGGTAGTGGTCGGCGTACGCGTCGACGCCGGCGGCGTGCATCTGGAACGCGGGGTGGTCGCGGGAGGTGTGGTTGATCACGAGGTCGAAGACCACCCGGATCCCGGCGTCGTGGCAGGTCTCCACGAGCGACTCGAACGCCTCGCGCGAGCCGAGGTCGCTCGCCGTCTCGTAGTAGTCGGTGACGTGGTAGCCGTGCTCGGTCGGCGAGGCGAGCACGGGCGTCAGCCACAGCGCGTCGACGCGCAGGCTCTCCAGATACGGCACCCGGCGCTCGATCTCGCGGAACGTCGTCGGGAGGGTGTCGCCCGCGAACGACCTGACGAACGCCTCGTATATCGTCGGCGCGTCGGCCCACTCCGGGGCGGCGTGAGGGTCGGTGACCGCGACCGGCGCGCCGCCACCGGCGACGCCGTCGGCCGTCGGTCCTTCGTCGACGCCGCCTCCTTCCGCCGTCCGTCTCTCGTCGCCGTTCCCGCGCTCGATGCGCACCGTCTCGGCCGCCCCGTACCGCTCCGCGCGCGGGACCGCGTGGACGCGGAGGCCGCCGCCGTCGAGGGCGTCGTCGGGGACCGCTCCGAGCGGGACGGCGAGGGTAGCCCTGTCCGCCAACGACTCGATCCGCGTGACCGTCTCCGGGGCGGCGTCGCGGTCGTCGACGAGGAACTCGACGCCGACGCCGCGGTCCGCGGCGTCGACCTCGCCCCGGCCCCCTTCGCCCCCGCCGGCCGCGGGCGGCGCCTCGACGTCGGCCGTCAGGAGGACCACCGATTCGGCGTCGCTACGGTCCTCGACCCGCCCGTCGAGCGAGAGCCGGGGGCGTCCGGGTCCCGGGACCTCGACGACGTCGCCGTGCTCGTTTCCGGGGTCGTCGTTGGCGACGAAGCTGAACCGGTGGCGCCCCGGCGGCACCCGGGTCTCGAGGACCCAGTCGTCGCCGTCGCGCTCGGGCCGGTCGCGGGCGAGGAGGCGCTCGTTGTGCGCCCACATCAGCGAGACGCGGTCGACGGCGTCGTCGTCGACCGGGAGGTCCGCGGCCGCGACGCGGAGTTCGGTCTCTCGGCGCTCGTCCGCGAAGGCGCGCACGCGCTGGCGGTGCGTCCCGTCGGGCGCGTCGAGCGTCAGGACGTAGGTCCCCGGCGCGTCCGGCCGGAGGCGGAGGACCGGGGCGTCCGATCGACTCGTCGCGCCGGGGACGAGGATCGGTGGTGTCCCCTCGGGTTCGTCTTCCGGTCGGTCACCCTCTCCGCGTCCGGTTCCCTCCTCGGACCCGTCGCCCACCCCGGATTCGTCGCCCTCCTCGGACCCGTCGCCCACCCCGGATTCGTCGCCCTTCCCGGATCCGCCGCCGTTTCCTATCGGTCCCCCGTCGACGGAGCTGTCGGCGGGCGCGTCGCGGACCGTCCACTCGTACGTACCGTCCGGATCCGGGGATCGAGGCGCCAGCTCGACCGATTCGCCGACGCTCGTCGTCCGCGGAGGCCCGGGCTCGTGCATGCCGGTACCCGGGCGCCTCCCGGCTTGAGGGTTTCCGTTTCTCGAACATATGAATAATAATTACACCAAAACTTCATACGCGGAGGGGGCGTTTACCCGCGTAATGCAACTCCGCGACGCGCTCGACGACTACAAGCGCAACACCGGACACGCCACCCAGTTTCCCGGCGAACGGCGGACCGTCACCGGACGGTTCACCGGCGGCGAGGGGCGGCTGGTCCACGTCGACGAGGACGGGGAGCTCCGCGATTTCGGCTACCCGCTGACGGGACGGACCGGGCTGGTCCGCTCGCGGATCGGTCTCGCGATCGGCGACGAGATCGTCTGGCTCGACGAGACGCCCACCGAACAGCGGTACGTCGGTGACGCGACCCTGATCGAGACCGTCCACGAGGCGGACGCCGCCACCGTGACCCGCCGCGACGTCACGATCGGGGACGCGCACCTCACGCGCGCGACGGTCGACGTCGGCGAGGACGGGCACGCGAACGTCGACCCCGACGCCCTCTCGCTCGTCGTCTACGCCCGGTTCGCTCCCGACGGCCGCGACGACCGCGTCGGCCAGCTCCGGTACGACGACGCGGTCGAGGTGTACCACGCCGACGAGCACGACTTCCTCGCGAGCGACACGGGGTTCCGCGACCTCCGCGGCCAGCTCCCGGCGACGTTCCCGGAGCTCCTCGAAGACGCGCCGACCGACCTCCCCCGCGACCGCGACGGCGACCGCTACGAGGAGGAGCGGCTCTCCGGCGAGGTGATCGCCGAGGCCCCCTTCGAGGGCGGCGTCGCCGCCGTCGCGTCGCTCCTGACCGACCGCGCGGAGACGACGCGAGAGGCGGCCCGCGCCCGGATCGACGAGCTGTTCGCCGACCTCGACTCGGCCGACGCCCTCGCCGCGGCCGCGGACGAGACGACGCCCTCCGTCCCCGCGTCGGCGCCGGCCCGCGAGTCGCTCGTCGCCGACCTCCGCGTGCTCTCGCTGCTCTCTGCCGACTCCGGGCTCCGGATCGCCGGTCCCGACTTCGACCCGTTCTACGCGACCTCCGGGGGCTACGGCTACACGTGGTTCCGCGACGACGCGGAGATCTCGACGTTCCTGCTCGGCGCCGACGACCGGCTCGGGCTTGGGCTCGACGACTGGCACGTCCGCTCGGCCGCGATGTACGTCGCCACCCAGCGCCCGGACGGCTCGTGGCCCCACCGCGTCTGGCCGCGGAACGGCTCCCTCGCGCCCGGGTGGGCGAACGCCCGGATCGAGGACGGCCCCGACGTCGACTACCAGGCCGACCAGACCGGCAGCGTGATCGCGTACCTCGCGCAGGCGCGAGAGAGCGGTGTGGCCGTCCCCGACCTCGACGCGACCCTCGTCGCCGCGCTCGCCGGCCTCGACGAGACGCTCGAGGACGACGGTCGACCCGTCGTCTGTCAGAACGCGTGGGAGGACAGCGCCGGGCGGTTCGCCCACACCGCGGCGACGTTCCTGGAGGCGTACAGCGAGTTGGCGCTCCACGGCGACGGGCTCGACGCCGACGCGCTCGGCGCCGACTCGGACGCCGCCGGTACCCCCGACGGCGACGCGGGGGCGTCCGGTGGCGACCTCGACCCCGCCGCCCTCCCCGACGACCTCGCCGGCCACGCCAGGGGGCAGGCGATTCGCGTGTACGAGGCGCTCGACGACCTCTGGGTCCCCGAGCGCGGCTGTTACGCGCTCCGCGAGACGCCCGAGGGGGCGATCGACGACCGGCTCGACTCCTCGACGCTGTCGCTGGCGAGCGCGCACCGGTCGTTCGACGCGCTCGGGGGGGCCGACGGCAGCGACGGGGCGGCCGGCGCCGTCGACGAGGAGCGGCTCGACCGGCTCGTCTCGCACGTTGAGACCGTCGTCGACGGGCTCGCGCACGAGAGCGACGAGATCGCCGGACTGATCCGGTACGAGGGCGACGCGTGGCGGCAGGCCGGCCAGCTCTCGGAGAAGGTGTGGACCGTCTCGACGGCGTGGGGCGCGAACGCCTGCGCGGAGCTCGCGGCCCTGCTCGAAGCGCACGAGGACCCGCGGGCCGACCGGATGGCCGAGCGCGCCCGCGATCTCCTCGCGCGCGTCTCGCCCGGCGGCTCGCTGTGCGAGTCGACCAGCTACCTCCCCGAGCAGTTCTTCGACGACGGGACGCCGGACAGCGCGACCCCGCTCGGCTGGCCGCACGCCATCCGACTGGCGACCGTCGCGCTGCTCGACGACCGCGACCTGCTGACGACCGACGCCGTCGCGGCCGACGACTGACCGGGGCGGTCGACGGCGCGAACCGATCGGGGGCGGTCGGCGGTGCAAGCCAGGAGCGCCGGCGAGACGACCCGGCCCGAACCGCGTCAGGGCCTCACGTCGCGTCCGCGAGCGCGGCACCGCCGATCTGCTGGACGACGTAGTAGACGATTATCGAGACGGTGACCAGCGGGTCGGCGAACGGCAGCGAAATCGGCAGCGCGATTCCGAGGTTCTGCAGGTTCGCGGTAAAAAAGGGGGAGATCGACCGGTCTCGCCCGATGCCGAACGCGCGTCGACAGCACGCCGTGAGCGCCGCATCGACGCCGACGAGGAGGCCGGCGCCGGTCCGGATCCTCTACCGCCACTCGTCGCGCGGCACGCAGTCCGCCTCTCGGACCGTGATCCACCTGGTCGTCCGCTCGTCGGGATCGCGGTCCCGTTCGAAGAACGTCACCTCCCCGTCTCCAGAGCCGTCGTCGGTCCGTCGGCAGACGAGCTCCGGGCGCTCGGCACGGACACGCGTCGATGACGTGGACATACGTCACGATTCGCTCGGCATCGCATAATAACTGTTGATTTCGATCACAACTATTGGAAATCACGACAGTTGTGAATGGTAATTATTCTGTTCCGAGTAAGAACGACGGCCGTTCGGCTACAACCGGACGGGAACGCCGCGCTCGTCGAGGTACTCCTTCGTCTCCTCGATGGAGTAGTCGCCGAAGTGGAAGATGGAGGCCGCGAGCCCCGCGTCGGCGTTCGCCTCGGTGAACACCTCGTACATGTCCTCTGGACCGCCGCAGCCGGAGGAGGCGATGACCGGGGTGGAGACGGCGTCGCAGACGGCCGTCATCAGCGGGATGTCGTAGCCGTCCTTCGTCCCGTCCATGTCGATGGAGTTGACGAACAGCTCGCCGGCGCCGCGCTCCTCGGCCTCTTTCGCCCACGAGACGGCGTCGATCCCGGTGCCCTCGCGGCCGCCCTTCTTCGTGCACTCGAACCACACCGTCTCGCCGTCGTCGTCCTCGTAGAAGTGCTCGCCGGCGTCGTCGCGTCGGCGGCGCGCGTCGACCGAGATGACGATACACTGACTGCCGAATGCCGCGGCGCCCTCCTCGATGAGCTCGGGGCGTTCGAGCGCGCCGGTCGTGATAGACACCTTGTCCGCGCCCGCGCGCAGCGTCTCCTTGATGTCCGCCTTCGTGCGGATCCCGCCGCCGACCGTGAGCGGGATGAAACACTCGTCGGCGACCGCGTTCACCACGTCGAGCATCGTCTCGCGGCCCTCCGCGCTCGCGGTGATGTCGAGGAAGACGAACTCGTCGGCGCCGGCGGCGTTGTACTTCTTCGCCAACTCGACCGGATCGCCGGTGTACTCCAAGTTCTCGAAGTTGACGCCCGTGTACACCGCCGCGTCCCCGTCGTCGTCGAGGTCGACGTCGATACAGGGGATGATCCGCTTCGTGAGTCCCATTCGTTACCGGCCGTAGACGACGGCGGAGGTTAAAAGGCGCGGGGACGGCGCGGATCGGCCGTCTGCCGTCCGCCGCCCGCCGCCCCTCCACCCCCCCGTCCCCCCCCCCCCCCTCCCCG
>NZ_NHPE01000133.1:0-3376 GCF_002252895.1 Halorubrum sp. Eb13
GGCGGTCGAGGCGGTCGACGACGTGTTCCTCACGCAGGGCGCGGTCGGCGAGGACACCAGCATCCAGCGGTTCGTCATCGATCCCGGCGCCGAAGTGCCCGAGCACGACCACCCGCACGAGCAGATCGGCGCGGTCACCGAGGGGGCGCTCACCTTCGTCGTCGACGGGGAGGAGTTGGTCGTCGAGGCGGGCGACACCTACAGCATCCCCGGGGGCGAGCCGCACGGGGCGCGCAACGACGGTGACGAGACGGTCGTGGGGTACGACATCTTCTCGCCGCCCCGCGCGAACCCGGACTGGCGGGAGTGAGCGGCGACGGACCGACTTATAAATCGACGGCGGTGTGGTGGCGCGTGCCGGCGAGCGCCTGAAAGGCGCGAGTCGCACGCGCGAGGGAGTCGCGAACGGAGTGAGCGACGAGGCTGGGGAGGCGTGAGGTTCGGTGCCGTGCGGTCGGGCGGGACTCAAAGGGGCAGTCGCGAGGCGGGCGCAGGCGACGGAAGCACTGGAAGGAGCGAGCACCGCGAGCGACTGAAGCGCGCAACGAGCCGCGCGAGCCCTCGGGGCTGGGGCTTTGGCGGCGTTCACCGTCGATCCGTCGTCAACAGTTTATAAGTGAGCGACCGGGGCTTCGGAGGCGGTCTCCCCGCCCGTGTCGTTCACGGACCGACAAACGCGGTCAGGGGCAACTCCCGCCACTGTCACGCACCCTTTATCAATCGACTCCCAAACGCGGGCAACGATGGCACGCGCGAGCGCCGGCGCCCGGCTCCACTTCGGCTTCTGTAACCTCAGCCTCTCGCACGAGCGGCTGTACGGCGCTCTCGGCCTCGGTCTCGCGGAGCCTCGCGTCGTCGTCGACGCCGAGCCGGCCGGTCGGGTCAGCGTCGAGGCGGCCGACGGGGGCGACGCTCCGGCGACCGACTCCGCCGTCCGCGACGACGTCCTCGGGTACGCCCGCACCGCCGTCGACCTGCTCGGCGTCGACGGCGCGCGCGTCGCCGTCCGCGAGTCGCTGCCGCGCCACGCCGGCCTCGGAAGCGGGACCCAGCTGGCCGCGGCGACGCTCGCGGCGATCGCGGTCGCCCACGGGGAGGAGCCTCGCGTCCGCGAACGCGCCCCGGCGCTCGGTCGCGGCGGGCGATCGGGGGTCGGCGTCGCGACGTTCGAGGCGGGCGGGGTCGTCCTCGACGCCGGCCACCCGACCGCTCGGTTCACGACCGACCGCCCCGCGGACGGCGAGTGGACCGTCCCGCCGGTGGCGGCCCGCCACGACGTCCCCGACGACTGGCGATTCCTGCTCGTGCGCCCCGACGCCGACCCGGGCCGGAACGGGAACGCGGAGGACGACGCGATGCGGACCGCGATCGAGCGCGCGGAGCCCGGGCTCGCCGACCGGATCGGCGGGATCGTCACGCGGCGAGCGCTCCCCGCGGTCGCGACCGGGAACGCCGAGCGGTTCGGCGCGGCGGTCGCGGAGATCGGCCGGCTCAACGGCGCGTGGTACGCCGACGAACAGGGCGGCGTCTACCGGCCGCCCGTCGGCGACGTGGTGGCGTCGCTGTCGGCGTCCGCGTCGGTGTTCGGCGCGGGGCAGTCCTCCTGGGGCCCGACCGTGTACGGCGTCACGGACGCCGCCAACGCCGACGCCGCGGCGGCGGCGGGCGAGCGCGCGCTCGACGAGGCGGGCGTGGCAGGATCGGTCGCGGTCGTCCGCGCGGCCGAGGGCGGGGCGCGGCTGACCGACTGACCGAGCCGTCGCCGTCCCCGCGGCTCTCCGGTCGCCGGCGACACCCCCACACGAGCAACAACACTAAGCGGGGCGGCGACCCCGTACGGGACATGACGAGCGTTCCGTTCGGCGTCGCCCGCCTCGACTCGATCCTCGGCGGCGGCGCGCCGCCGGGCAACGTCGTGCTGCTCGCCGGCGAGTCCGGGGCGGGCGCGCGCGAGTTCCTGTACACCAGCGCGGCGATGAACGCCCTCGGGCGCGCCGACGCGGAGCTGTTCGACCTCTACTACGGCGACCTCCCGGCGGACGCCGCGCTCCCCGACGAGGTCCACTACCTGTCTTTCACCGCGGACACGGACGCGCTCACCCGGGAGATGCGGTTCACGATGGCCGACGAGATCGTCGACGCCGCGATCGGCGAGATCGATTTCCGGGACCTCTCGCCGGAGTACTTCCAGCTGAGCCCGATCCCCCGCGACTGGTACGAGGACGAGACGGCGTCGATCACCGAGCTGGGCGACCGCGGGGAGTACGAGGACGTGCTCACGGCGTTCGGCGACTACCTCTCGGCGAACGCCGACGGCAGCTTAGTCTGCATCGACTCCGTCACCGACCTCGTCTCGATGGTCGACGAGGACACG
The DNA here is from genome assembly GCF_002252895.1 of Halorubrum sp. Eb13. Taxonomy (NCBI): domain Archaea; kingdom Methanobacteriati; phylum Methanobacteriota; class Halobacteria; order Halobacteriales; family Haloferacaceae; genus Halorubrum; species Halorubrum sp. Eb13. The sequence goes on from NZ_NHPE01000133.1 coordinate 2,375, forward strand.
AAGTGGAGCGACGTGTCGATGGTGATGAAGGGGCTCAAGAAGGCCGCCTACCAGTGGGGCGGGCTCATCCTCGTGTTGGTGAACACCGACTCGCTCACCGACCGGGAGTTCGGCGCCCTGATGGACGCCGCCGGCGGCACGCTCCAGTTCACGTGGGAGAGCGGCGGCTCCCAGCGCGCCCGGACCATGTTCGTCCGCGAGTTCCGCGGCGTCCTCTCTCGACTGGAAGCGGAGAACATCGTCCGGTTCGAGACCGAGATCCACGAGGGCGGATTCGACATCAGCGACGTTCGGAAGATCCGGTGATGGGACTGGACGGGAGGGGAGGCCTAAATGTGACTGAATGGGACGTGACGGAACGGGACAGGACGTGACGGAACGGGACAGGACGTGACGGAACGGGACAGGACGTGACGGAACGGGACAGGACACGTGACGGAACGGGACAGAACGGGACGCGAACCGCGCTCCGGTCTCACCGCTAACTATCGTTTCAGAGAATGACGCGACAGATTACTTAAGTCTCCCCGTTAAACAGAGCATAATGGCGGGGGACCTTCGATGAGCGACCTCGATCCGGCCGATAGGACGGTCGACGCCGCGACCGAGGCCGCCGCCGACGAGACCGGCGTCGACCGCGAGGAGTTGCTGAAGCGCGCGATCGTCGCGCTCGCGGAAGAGGAGGGGATCGACGTGCCGGACCGCGAGGAGGTCGCCGCGATCGAGTCGCGGCTCGACGACCTCGACGCCGAGGTCGACGAGAAGGTCGAGGACCTCCGAGAGCGCTTCGTCGAGCTCTACCGCGACCTGGAGGCGAAGGCGCCGGCCGACCACGCGCACGCCGAGACGGCGGAGCGGCTGGACGCGATCGCGGCCGACCTCGAACGGACCGCGGAGCGACTCGACGAACTCGAAGCGGACGCGGCGGCTCGGTCGACCGTTGACGAGGCGGTCGAGGGACGGGTCGACGACCTCGACGACCGGCTGGCCGGCGTCGAGGTC
>NZ_NHPE01000134.1:0-5324 GCF_002252895.1 Halorubrum sp. Eb13
GTCCCCGCCGCCACCGCTCCCGGCGTCGGCAACCTTCTCCGCCTGCCGCTGGACGTACTCGTCGAGCTCCTCGGCCGCGTCCTCCGTCTGCGGGGCGCCGCACTGCGCGCAGTACCGGGCCTCCTCGTCGATCGACGCCTCACAGCGGGGACACGATGGCATCGTAATCAAAGGGGACGCTAGTCTGGCTTAATTCTTCGGGGAACGATCGGACGGTTCACCCCGGCGCAGTCGGCCGATCTTGACGAGTTCACGTCGTTCGCGTTCCGATCCGGTTCACAGGCGTGATAATCGGGAGGGTACGTTTTAGTCGGTGACTCTCGGACCGATAGACGACAGACACGCTCCGTGCTCCCGCGGAGCCGACGATCCCTCCACACCACGATGACAGCCACACCCGATGACGAGGCGGAGCGGTTCGAGCGATCGAGAGCCGCGGAACCGTGCGACACGGCCGGAGCTAAATGTACCGACGTGACGCTCCCAGCTCGCCTCCGATGGCTCTCGACGACTCTGTGCGGCACGACGGCGCTCGTCGTCCTCGTCGCGGTGGTCGTAGTCGTGGCAACGGCTCCCGCTACCGCGGGCCTTTCGGCTCCTTACCCTGAGTCGCCGATCGAACCCCTCGGGCCCAACGCGGTCACCGCGGAGCCGACGGCCGGTGATGGTCCGAGCGACCGGACGGCGATCAACGGCTCGTTCGTCCGTCCGACTTACACCGGGATTGCGGGCGATACCGTCGAGATCAGATACAATGATATTGACAAAAAGCGGTATCTCCTCATCGGCGGGAATCGGCTCACCGATACCGGAGAGTCGGTCGGATACACCGACGTCGTGGTACTACAGCCCGACAGCAACAACGTCACGATCAACACGCGACTCCTCGGAACCGACAACAGCACGGCCGAGAGCTGTCGCGATGGCGGCTGTAATCTCGATTTCCGTAATGAGGACGGAGATCCACACGACAACGTGGAGGATCTCTCTGATCTCTCCGGTGCGACCGGTGCTGGCGGGCTCGCGCGGCCACTCGTGCCAGAGCGGTACCGGCTTGCGATCACCAACGGCACGTTCGTCGTTGAGGAGCCAGGCGTCGTGACGCCGGTCGAGACGGCAGCGCAGTCGGACCTCCTGTTAACGAAGCCGACGTTTCACGACGAGGTCGAGGTGTTCACGACCTCGGACTCGAACGATATCGAAGGCGAGGTCGACAACGAATCGCTCAGTACTCTCGAACAGAACGGTCTCGACCGCACCGCGGTGACGAAGGGAGATCGCGTCGTCCTCGGCTTCGAGTCGACCGGCATCTGGGGGGCGCTCTCGTACTTTGCGGACAAGGAGTCGCTACAGGCCGGGCAATCGATCGATCCCTCCGTCTTATCGGAGTTCCTCAGGACCGAAAACGGCGTCTCGCTCGAGGTACGACAGACGAATCCGGGGATGAACGAGCCGCGGTCGGAACTCGAACTCGCCGACGTCGACCCCGAGGACGTGACGCTCCTCCTCGCCGACGCGGAGGAGCTGGAGACCGGCGACTCGACCCCGGGCCGGTTCTACCTCGTCTTGGACACGAGCGACGGCGGTCCGTTCACCGAGGACCCGGAGCCCGGCGACGAGTTCGCCGTCGAGTTCGCCCTAGAGGGCGCCGAGGGACACCGGTACGCGTTCGCTGACGACGACGGCGACGACGAGGAGCCGCCGGCGGCATTCGAACAGCGGTTACCCGCCCCGGACCAGTTCCCGTACTGGGAGACCGACGACGGGACTGTGAGCGCGGAGGCGTCGTTCTCGATCCAGGAGCGGTACTTCGAATACGACCACGTCACCGACGACGGCGAACTCCTCGTCGAGGCCTCGGGCGGGGCGGTGACGGGGACGACAACGATCCTCCCACCGATCGAGATGTCCGCCACCTTCGTCGACGACAAGCGCGACGAGCCCTTCCGGTCGGAGTCCGAAGTATCGCTCTCCGACGACGGGAACTTCACCATCGGCGCCGACCTCGGCAACGCCGACCCCGGAACGCGGCTGAACTACGAACTGTACGACGGGACGACGCTCCGCGACAGCCGCACGGTGGTCGTCGTCGACGACACCGACGACCCGGACCGGCTCGCGATCGACAGCGTCCCCGAGAACGTCACCGTCGCGACGGGCGGGAACCTCTCCGCGCTCGGAATCGGCGTTCGAAACGCCGGCGGGCTGGAGGGAGCGGGAACGCTCGCGCTCGATGTCGCCGACGGGAACCTGACGACCGCTCGCGAACTGACGCTGTCGTCGAACGGGTCGCGCACCGTTAGCTTCCCGTCCGCGACCGTCCGTCTCGACCCCGGCGAATATCCGTTCACCGCCACGCTCGACGGAGATCAGAGAAACGGGACGCTAGTCGTCGCGGAGGATCCGGCGAGGACGACGATCGACGACGATGATGGCGGCGCCGACACGAACGACTCCGAGAACTCCTCGAGCAGCGGTGATGACGACGAGAACTCTACGGCCATCGACACAAACTCCACAGGTACCGACACTGACTCCACGGACACCGGCGGAAACACGTCGGACCCGACCGGTGACTCCGGCGGTCAGGACGGCGAGGACGAGCCGACGACGTTCCTCCCGTTCGGGATCGGCACGCGAGAAACGCTCATCGGCACTGCCCTCGTCGGCGCCGTCCACCTCCTCGGTCACTGGGTGTGAATCCAAGCTCCTCGACGAGCACCGTTATCGCCGTCCGTTCTCAGCGCTGAGAACCGCGGGGGAGCCGTTAAGTGATCGCTGTACCCGCCTTCAGACAACAATGGCAACGCGCGTGCTTATCGCGGACGATTCGGAGTTCATGCGGAACCTCCTTCGGGAGATCCTCGAAGGGGAGTTCGAGATCGTCGGCGAGGCCGAAAACGGCGTCGAGGCGGTCAACATGTACGAGGAACACGGCCCGGACCTCGTGATGATGGACATCGTGATGCCGATCCGCGACGGGATCGAGGCGACGACGGAGATCTTAGAGGAGAACCCGCAAGCGACGGTGATCATGTGCACCAGCGTCGGTCAAGAGGAGAAGATGAAGGCCGCCATCAAGGCCGGCGCGGAGGGGTACATCACGAAGCCGTTCCAGAAGCCGAACGTGCTCGACGCCATCGGATCGGCGGTATAATGCGGGTCGACGTGCGTGCGCTCGGCGCGTGTAACCGCCTGGCGGAACGCGGGGCCGAGCAGGCCGCCGGCGCGCTCGCCGACCTCACGGGGACCGACCTCGCGGTCGAGGTCACGGGCGCGAGCGTCGCCAGCGGCGAGGACCTCGCCGAGGCGTTCGCGGGTCGCGAGTCGATCGGCGTGAGCGTCGGACTCCGCGGCGGGCTGGACGGCGAGGCGGTGCTGGCGTTCGACGCCGCCAACGTCGACGCCCTGCTCTCGCTGCTCCCCGGCGGCGCATCGATGGAGCGCAGCGCGGTGACCGAGGTCGGCAACATCGCGCTCGGCGGCTTCCTCGACGGCTGGGCGAACTACCTCGGGAAGGCGATCGACATGACACCGCCGCGCTACTTCGAGGCCGACGGCGCGGCCGTCCTCCCGGACGGGGCGCTGGCCGGCGACGGCGTGTTCCTCTTCGAGAGCCGGCTGGACGCGACGACGACGGACCTCGACTTCTCGATCTACATGCTGCCCGACTCCGGTCCCTTCCGCGACCTCATCGTCGGGAAGACGGCGCCGGCGGCGACGGCGGGGGCCGAGGCGACGGGAGACGGCGGACCGGGGGCCGGAGCCGCCGGCGAGGGCGGGAGCACCGCGGTCCCGTACGAGTCGCTGTCGACGTTCGCGTCGCTGGCGAAGCGCGGCTCGGCGAACGCCGCCGACAACATCGCGATGATGACCGGCCTCGACACGACCGTCGACGTGAGCCGCCTCCGGTTCGTCCCGCTCGCGGACGTGCCCGCGGAGGTCGGCGTCGAGCCCCACGCCGGCACCGTCTTCGAGTTGCAGGGGGAGCCGAGCGGCTACCTCGCGATACTCTTTGAGGAGGAGTCGGCCGCGGCGATCGCGGAGTCGATGCTCCCGACCGAGCCGGACGAGCCCCTCGGCGGGATGGCGGAGAACGCGCTCTGCGAGCTCGGCAACGTGATGACGAGCGGGTTCATCGACGGCTGGGCGAACGTGCTCGGCACCTCGATCAGCCACTCGCCGCCGGAGTTCGTCCACGACATCGGCTCGGCGACGATCAGCCCGCTGGTCGCCAAGCTCAGCCGCCGGCAGGACTACGGGTTCGTGATCGACGCCGCGATCCAGACGGAGGGCGTGCAGGCGCGCTGCGACGTGTACGCGCTCCCGGACGAGCGCGAACTGGCCCGGGCCCTCGACCGCCTCTCAGAGACGTGAGCCACCCCTCGTCGTCCCGCGGTCGCGGGTCGCGAGACCGCGACGGGAGCGACGGCTCCGCGAAGCGCGGCGACGGCCAAGCGCCTGGAGACGTCGGGACCGGCGGTGCGACCGAGCGCCGGATCAAGGTCGGTGTGGGCGAGCTGGCCGTCGCGACGCGGGGGGAGACGCTGACGACGAGCGGACTCGGCTCCTGCGTCGCCGTCGCCATCGCCGACGAGCGGGCGAGCGTTCGCGGCCTCCTCCACGCGATGCTGCCGACGAGCGACGAGACGCGTACGGCCGCCGCCCGTCGAGGGAAGTACGTCGACGCCGGCATCGACGCGCTCGTCGACGACCTCGTCGACGCCGGCGCGGTGCCCGGTCGATTGGAGGCGCGCGTCGCCGGCGGCGCCGAGATGCTCGACCTCACGGACGCCGTCGGTCCCCGAAACGTCGAGCGGGCCGAGCGGTGCCTCGCGTCCGCCGACGTTCCGGTCGTCGCCAGCGACGTCGGCGACGGCGTGGGCCGCACGGTCCGGTTCGTCGCCGGCGGCGGGCTCGTCGTCCGGGCGGCCGACGGGTTCGAGCGCACGCTCTGATCCGGGCGCTCGGCGCACCCGTTGAGCGAGTCGGACGACGGGCCCGCCGCGGACGTGACACGCGTTCGCCGTCCCCGAGTGTGGTGTTTTCTCACTGTTGATATTTTGAGGGGTGAATTGAAGTGTGTTCTGCGGGTCGTACTCGGTAATGGGCCTCGAACTACCGGTGTGGGGAGCTCCAACGGCCACCTGGATAGTCGCCACGCTGGGGCTCGTCGGTGCGAGCGTCCTCGACCGTTTTCTCGACGACGGCGGCTCCGACGACGACTCCGGAGGCATGGGCGGCGACGACGATCCCTTCGGCGGCGGAGGGATGGGGGGGGGGGGGGGGGGGGGGGGGGGGGGGGGGGGGGGGGGGGGGGGGGG
>NZ_NHPE01000128.1:0-9958 GCF_002252895.1 Halorubrum sp. Eb13
ATCGGATTCAACAAAGCAGACGAGAACAAACGCGATCTCCTCGATGTTTCTCGCTGAACTACGTGAGAAACATCAGGTTGACGACGCAACCTTTCTCGTCGATAGTGCTCCATGCCTACAGGCGGCCTGCCATCGTCACGGGCGCCGATTCTAACACGTCACACATTGGAATCGGAATGCCATCGAACGTGCCTTTCGAGAAGTAAAACGACGAACAAACCGATTCTCAAATACGTTCAGCCATGTTGAACTAAGTACCGCTGAAAATTGGCCCCAAGCGTTCGCCTTCGCATGGAGCCAGCTTATCTAAGCACTACCCGCGCTAATGGCAGAAGACACTCTTCGAATAAGACATTGCGAACATACATCGTTGTTTCCATAATACCTGGACGAATAAGATGGTGAATACTCGATCAATACAGATGTGATGAGTTAGAAATCAAAGAACGCGGTCAATAAAACCAGAGTCAAGATTTTGTGGTAACGATTCGTATATTCGAATAGTTCGCGTTTTTGACTGTAGCGGGCTTCACTACTAGTAAACAAATCGAGACTCCGTCCCGTTTCAGTTGCCCTCAATTATTTTGATAGCACAGGTTTATCGACATCTAGAAACCTGCTGCTCTCGAGGCCGAGACCTGTGTTATCGGTCGTAAATCAACGAGCACAGCACCTATCTACAGACCGACACAGCGATTCAGGTCAAGCAATACCTTTGCCGGAATAGATTGCATTTCAATCGTTATATTTCCTTGTGGATTGGGATTCAATGTCTCGTATATCGGTACAGAGGCTGTCGGCAAAGTATATGATTTCTCGTGTTATTAATCTATTTGCTGACATTTACCAACGACGATATTCAGTTCTTGAGCTTCCGTTCTGAATCACCGAACAAGTTCAGGTCAACTATAGATACTGGTCGTTTTTACGGAAGAATTCGAACGTACGCTCAAGTCCCTCTTCCAGTGCAACGTCCGTCGACCAGCCGAGCTGTTGTTCGATTTTCGACGGGTCGGTGGCGACGTCCCCGCGGCGGATCTCTTCCCACGATTCGGTCCACTCGACGAGTTCGATCGACCCGCTACCTGCGATGTGGACGACCATCTTAGCAGCCCGCTTCATCGTGAGGGGCCTCCCGGTTCCGGGAGCGTAGCACTCGCCGAACGCGTCTTCGTTTTGGCCGATGTGGAGCAGGGCACTCACCATATCGCTTATGTAGAGGAACTCACGGGTGTCGCTCGGTTCGAAAACTGAAAGGGATTCGTCATGAAGGGCTTGTCCCACGAACTGGTTGATGATGCCATAACCGGTGGCGTACAACGGGGCGTGTGGTCCGTAGAGGTTTGCAGGTCGAACGGCGGTCGTCGGAACGCTTTTGATGCGCGTGTACAGTTTGAGGTACTCCTCGACGGCCTTCTTGTTGATTCCGTATATGTCGACGGGGTTCGGTACGGTTTCCTCGTCGATCGTTTCCGCAACGTTTCCGACCACGGCGGGGGAGCTCGCATAGACGACGTGCGGCGGGTCATCGCAAGCGGCCGCGGGCTCGAGCACGTTCAGCGGCCCGGTACCGTTGATCTCCAAGTTTTCTCGCGGGTTCTGATTCGCGCCGAGGCGACTCGTCTTCGAAGCGAGATGGTAGACGACGTCCTGATCGGTCACGGCGGCCGCCACCGTTTCGGAATCACGGATGTCCGCGTCGGTGACCTCTACCTGATTGCGGTTGTCTCTGATACTGTGTAGCTTCTCTTCGCTGCGGACAATATCGAGGATGGTGACGTTCGCCCCATCTCGACCAGTTCGCGGGCGAGATTGCTTCCGGTAAATCCGAGACCACCCGTAATCAGAACATCTTGGGACTCTGAGTCGGCCATGAAATCATGAGAGTCTGCTATCTATATTATTATAGATTGTTTAATAGGATCTCTGCCGCCTCGTTCGGTCGCACAGGTGTTCGAATCGGTTGGATACGGTCAAGACAGTCCGTTCGTCTGGAACTGGATATTTCGCAGAAGGCGCCGGCAGCGGAGATTCCGACACGAGTCAGGTGTAGCCACGGGAACTGCCGCCCGCTCAGATGTGGATGCCTGTACTGAGAACAGTGTTCGATTTGATATAGGTTAGGGCGTCAGTCGTTCACGACGACTGGCGGCGGTCGGCCGCAGTCACGGAGCCGATTTCGAACTTCTCCCGTTACTCACGTTTTATTCGAGATTTTTGCTGGATGTCCTCGTACGAGAGGATCTCGTCACATCGGAAGTGGGGACAGTTCATGATTCGTTCTGTTTCGAGGACGTTCTCTGCGACGATCGTCCCGCAATTCGTGCACGTGAGTGTTTTAATCTCCATTATTATAGCTCCAGGCTCGAGTCTTCACCGACGACGAGGCGGTGGCCTTCCGGCTTTTTTTCTTTCCCGTTTTTCACGTCCGTGCCTTGACCGATGAGGCTGTCAATGATCTTGTCCTGCGTCTCGATTGTCGACCCGCCCACAACGACGCTGTTTTCGATGTGTGTGTTCTCGATTGACGAGTCCGGACCGATCGAGGTGTACGGCCCTACGTACGTATCTTCTTTTATTACAGTGTTCGCGGCGATAGAAACGGGACCGCGGACGGCTGCTCCCGACTCTATCGTCGCTGTCTCGTGAAGATCGATTTGTCCCATCGTTTTCGCGCCCGCTTCTATCGTCCCGTCGGTCGTGGTGTCCAAGTTATCGAGTATCAGACGGTTCGCCGAAACGATGTCTTTCGGCTTTCCAGTGTCTTTCCACCAGTCTTCGACGGTGTGAGAATCGACGTTCATCTCGTGGTCGATCAGCCACTGGAAGACATCGGTGATCTCCAGTTCGCCCCGCTCAGAGGGAGAGATCTCTTCTATCGCCTCGAACGCCACCGGAGTCAGGACGTATATACCGATAATTACGACGTTACTCACCGGGTTATCGGGCTTCTCGACGATGTGAACGACGTTTCCGTCGTCGTCCAGTTCGGCGACTCCGAACTGTTCGGGGTTGTCCACTCGTTGCAGGGCGACACCGCCGGCGTAGTCGCCCTCTCGGAAGCTGTCGATCAGCGGTTTGATCGGCTGCCTGATCACGTTGTCACCGAGGTAGATAACGAAGTCGTCGTCACCGACGAAGTCTCGCGCACACCCGACCGCGTGCGCGATACCCAGCGGGTCACCTTGGAATATGTACGTTATCTCCACACCGAACTGTGAACCATCTCCGAGGAATTGTTGCACTTCTTCCTGTCCTTTGTTGCCGAGTACGACGCCGATTTCACTGACCCCGGCCTTCTTGAGGTCTTCAATCGCGTACTGCAGTACCGGCTTGTTTGCGAGAGGGATGAGCTGTTTTGGTCCAGTGTGAGTGATCGGCCGGAGGCGGCTTCCCGTCCCGCCTGAGAGGAGGATGCCTTTCATAGGCAACCACCGGGAGAGTGCTGACTCAAGCTATTCGTCCGCGCAATCGAGGTGTACGGATCCTCAGTCCCTTGCTCTCTGTCTATTGGCATTGAATCTACAATACTATTACGTCATCATTACTAAGCAGTCCATAAACCGCGGAACGCGGTCTGGTGTCGTGTTAATATAAATAAACGTCTATACAAACAGCGCATACGTCCGTAGTGTCGCAGTCGTCGGTCGGCGTTGGTAAAACGGCTTGAAGTAGAGAGGAGCGCCGTCGTGGTACCGTTCGTGGCTGTTCTGAGCGACCTGCGAGATCGGCAGTTTCGTCGGGGAGAGGCGTATCGAAGGGCGTCATGTCCCAGTCCCCGGCGCACGTTCGACAGTCGCTTCGTACCGGTGGAAGCCTTGAGCGACAGCGTACAATCGGACTCGGGATCGACACACGCACGGTCAGCACTGTGAAGGATCTCGGGGCGGTCATCGAACCGTCTGTAAGTCGCGTCTGAGTCGCTCGTGAGGAGCGACTTGGAGCACTCGTGAGGGGCAGCCTAGAAAGTGTTCGCGTGCGCGGAAGCGCTGTCGAGGTCGTCGCTGAGGCGAATCCCGATGCGCGCTCCGTAACCGCGAACCGTCTGGGGCGTCGCCGAGTCAATTTCGTATAGCGTCACAAAATTTGTGGCGTCGAAAGCGGCCGCGCGTCATTCAGCGCGGGACTATCGAGAGAGCAGCTGAAACGGTCGCAGTAAGCAAAATCAGCTCAGCGCAGCGGCTCAGCAGACAAGCGAAACGGGAGGCGAATATCGATCTACGCGTAGCGTTCGAGTTCCGGACGGTCGAGGTCCTCGAAGACCTCTGCGGCGACTTCGGAGAGGAACGCTTCGCCCTCGTCGGAGACGCGGCGGCCCTCGCCGGCGGCGGTCGTGACGAGCCCCTCCTCTTCGAGGGCCTGCAGCGACGCGCGGATCAGCTTGCGGGAGCCGGCGGAGTGGCGGCCCGGTCGAACGATGTACCGGTTCGAACCGCGTTTCTTCGAGCCGTACTCGGTGGCGAGCCGCTCGATGCCGATCGGCTCGTTCTGGGCGACCTTCCGGAGGAGGCTCGCGGAGCGCACGTACCAGAAGTCCTCCTGCTCCGGCGGGAGCTCCTTGCCCGAACCGCTCTTGGCGAACTCGACCCACTCGGGTTCGTCGATCCGGTCCTCGAGTCGCGCGGCGACCTCCTCGATGAGGGCGTCGGCCGGCACGTCGTAGATGGTTACCATTGAGTACCGATTCACCCTAGCGTCGTTTAAAACCATCGTATCGGGAGAGCCCCGTGGTAGCCGTTTTCACGGGGTTGCGGCCCTCTACCGGGTCCTCGGCCGACGGGACCGAAGGCGGGCCGCGGCCGGGACGCGCTACTCGACGTACTCGTACTTGCGCTCGTTCATCCGACCCCAACCGGTGAAGACGAACTCCCCGTCCGGCTGGGTGAACTCCTCGATCTCGCGTTCCACGTCCATGTCGTACTCGTGGACGTCGTGGACGTCCTCGTACTCGTCCCACGTGAGGTCGTAGCGGGCCGCGAGCTGATCGTCGATGTCGAGGCCCTCGATCTCCGCGCGCCACCCCTCTCGGACCGTCTCCGCGTGGATCTCCGCCTGCGCGCCGGAGCCGTATGAGGCGACGAGCAGCGTCTCGTCCACGAACGAGCGGTCGAGCGCCAGGGCGTCGCGCAGCGCGCTGACGCGGGCGATGTGGACCGAGCTCGTGTACCAGTTCCCGACCTCCCGAGAGAGGCCCAGCGTGGGCTCCACGACGGTGTCGTACCACGTCTGGTACTGCTCCGTCGTCTTCAGGTCGTCCATGTAGTCCCTGATGGCCCCCTCGTACGCCTCGCGGTCCGCGAAGTCGTCCTCGCGGGGTTGGCGGCCGATCTCCGCGGCGAGCTCGTCCTCGTACTCGGTGTCGCGGATGACGTGCCGGTACGCGAGCAGGGCCGCCTTCCGGACCATGCCCGGGAACGGCGTGTGGAACGGGGCGTACGCGAAGTCGTCGAGCTCGATGTCGTCGGTGACGGACTCGTAGTCTTCGAGCGCCTCCCGCATCCGGGCGAGATACACCTGCACGGAGCGTTTCCCGTCGACGCTGGGGAACTGCTGGTTCGGCTTCAGGAAGTCCGTCTCGTCTTTCGAGCCGTACCCCTGGTCGGTCGAGAGCGCGACGATGGAGGGGTCCTCGTCGATCAGCATCGCGACGGCGCCGGCCCCCTGCGTCGCCTCGCCGGGGTCGCCCCGGGCGTACAGCGCGGTGTCCGTCGTGATGACGAGCGCGGGCCGATTGCGGTTCCGCCCGGCGCGGATCCAGTTGTACGCGTCGTCTATCGCCTGCGTCCCCGCCAGACAGGCGAACTTACGCTCGCCCTTGTTGGCGTGGGTGAAGTCGCCGTCGTACACCTGCTCCAGACAGCCCGCGATGTACGTCGACACCGGCTTCGAGTGGTCGAACGCCGACTCCGTGGCGACGTCGATCCGGCCGACGTCTTCGGGCTCTAGTCCCTTGCGGTCCATCAGCCCCTTCGCGGCGTTCGCGCCCATCGTGACGATGTCCTCGTAGACGTCCGGGAACGAGGAGTTGTTGAGCCCGAGCCCCTTCGTGTACTTCTCCGGGTCGTCGCCCTTCTGCGGCGCGAACGTGCCGGGCAAGTCGAGCTTGAGCTTTCCGGTCCAGATCTCGACGGCGTCGATGCCGACTTCGGTCATACACGGTCGTTCATTGGGCCGGCATTTGGCTTTGTCGATGGGTGTTTACGTCGATTGTGGAACTTAACAGTGTGAGTGAAAATATGAGTTGCTATCTGCGAAGTGAGGCTTAGAGTGTAGCCGCTTACGAGCAAGTAAAGTCACCCTGCTCGGTGTTTAGCGAGTTTGACGTGGAGAGCTGCTCGTTGCTTTCACAACTCTGCACCACGTTCCCGTTGCCATCTAACAGATCGACTGTGACGTCTAGCTGTTTTGGGTTCCCTGAAGGGCTGTCGGTACTGACGGAGAACGGATCCGTCATTTGAATCTCGTTTTGTTTGCTATCTCCGCCCTGTCTCAGTTCAAGACGTATCTCATAGTTTGGATCAGGGTTCACCGTCGTTCCGTCGGCAGTGGCCTCTTGGATTTTATCATTACCGGTCGATTTGCTAACGGATACGGTAAATTCGCCTAAGGACGGCTCATCCGATGTTGGTGGCCCTTCAGGTTCACTTGGTGCCGTAGCCGATACAGTCGAAACGGGATTAGTGCCTTCTGGTGCCTTTTGGATCCCAACGGTGTTCAGTTCGAGATCCTTCCTCTTCGTCTCGATTGTCAGTTTGTGAACTCCATCGTCGTAGCTGTCGTTAACGACCCCACCGTACGAGGCCGCTGGGATCTCCGTATCATCCCAGTATTCCTCTCCAGTCAGGCGAGTGGGGACGCCGATTGTCAGATCACCCGTAGGAAGCGATTTCGTGTCGTTCTCCGTCGGGTACAGCTCAATTGTCACCCGCCCGAGACCGGACTGTTGAAATTCATTTTGCAGGGCGGTTATTCGCACCGTTCCGTCCGTTCCCACGAGGCTCTGGTCTTCTATCACCGCGAATCCGCCACCGTTTCCGCGCTCATCAATATAAAGCACGGAAGCATCGTACCAAGTCGGCGAGGGCTGTATTCGGTTGTAGCCTGGCTGATACTTTATAAATCGAGTCGTGACATTCACCGATTCTGTTCCGTTGGTGACGGAGATATTATAGCTATCACTGGTTCGGATAGTTCCGCTCGGATCGGGTGGGTTGATCGCGAATATCCGGGTGGGGTACTGTGTTCCTAGCCGGATAGTCTCATATTGCGCCCGGTCAGTGCTCCCGGCCCGAACGATCCCCGCCCTCAGCTCGACGAGGTCGTTCCGAACCTCCTCGAAGTGCTGGAACTCGACCTGTCCGTTCTGCTGCGGGACCACCTGCACCTGATACAGCGAGAGCGCTAAGATCAGGAACCCGAACAGGATCACGGTCCCGATCACGACCGACTGGCCCCGACGGTCGCGACTGAAGCGCATTACGAGATATCGAATCCGGACGCGTATAAAAGCCTCCGCCCGGCGTCTCAGTTGCGATAACCGCCGCCGCGACGTGGGTGACTCAGTCCTCGCCTGCCCCGCGCCGCTCGGTGAACCACGCCGAGGCGGCGGCCACGACGCTCGCGAAGCCGCCGACCAGCACGGCCTGCGTCCAGTTGGCCCCGAGGAGGAACCCCGTGACCAGCGTGACGAGCGCGAAGGCGATCACGACGGCGACGATCGTCGAACCGGTGGCGTCGGTGGCCGAATCGGTCATACCCGGATCTGCCGCGGCCGAGCGATAAACCGGCCGATCGGCCGAGCGTGGCGGGTCGGTCGAGACGCGTAGAACGAGGGCTTCGGGTGCGTGATAAATATCATGTCGCGATATCAAATCGGCTTCGCGGCGCGAACCCCGCCGCCCGACCGGTCCGTTTTTGCGCGCGGCGCGTGGACCCGCTCGCATGGCGAAACAGCCGCACCTGCTGGTCGAGGAGGGCGACGTCCACGAGATCGCGATCATCCCGGGCGACCCGGGCCGCGTCGACCGGATCGCCGACCTGTGCGACGACAGCGAGCTCGTCGCGCAGAACCGCGAGTACAAGATCGTCAACGCGAGCTACGAGGGGACCGACCTCACGATCTGCTCGACCGGGATCGGCTGTCCGTCGGCGGCGATCGCCGTCGAGGAGCTCTCGCGCGTCGGCGTCGAGACGTTCCTCCGCTGTGGCACCTGCGGCGCCCTGCAGGCCGACATGGAGGTCGGCGACATGGTGGTCGCGACCGGAGCGGCCAAAGAGGAGGGGACGAGCAAGCGCTACGAGTCGGCGAACTACCCCGCCGTCCCGGACTACGACGCGTTACGCGAGCTCGTCGACGCCGCCGAGGACAACGGCGAGGACGTCCACGTCGGCCCGATCGTCTCCGACGACGCCTTCTACAACGAGAGCGACGAGTACGTCGACGACTGGAACGACGCGAACCTGCTCGCGATCGAGATGGAGGCCGCGACCGTCTTCTCGCTGGCGCGCCGCAAGGGGCTGCGGGCCGGCGCGATCTGCACCGTCGACGGCAACCTCGTCGCCGGCAGCCAGAAGGGCGCGGACTCGGACGACGAGCTACCGGAGAAGGCCAAGGACAACGTCGAACGCGCGATCCTGATCACCCTGAACGCGGTCACAGCGCTGTAAGAGGGCCGCGCGTCGGGGGCCGCGGACGCCGCGATTACTCGTCTTCCGCCCGGAACTCCACCAGCGTCAAGTCCCGGTCGAGCGCGCAGGTGTCGTGCGGCGGCTCGCCGAGCACCTGATCGATCACGCGCTCGTCGTCGAAGTCCGCGCCGTCGGGGACGCAGTACCCGTGGCTCGGGCACTCGGTGTGGGGGCACGGCCCGGCGAGCGAGACGCGACTGCCGGCGTACGCCTGTTTCGACGGGACGTTCGCGGGGACCGGGGCGGGCTCGACCTCGACCGCCCGGACGCCGGTGTCGTGGACGGCGCAGTCGAGCGTCTGCGCGTTCTCGCGGATCCCCGTCACGCGGTACCGGGTGCCCTCGGAGAGGTTGAGACACTGGCTCCGGTACGGGCAGCCCTCGCAGGCGGGCGACTCCCCCTCGTAGACGAACTCGCGTCCCGTGTCCGCGAGTCGCGTTCCGATGAGCGTGACCGTGGTCATGGTCGACACGAGGCCCCGCGACGCCGTAAGCCTCCCGCCTCGCCGGGGACGTCGGTGGTTCCGGGCCACCGCGTCCGGACGGACCGGAGGGCAAGACACATCCCCGGCCCCCGGCAACGACGACCGAACGAATGATCGCGGGGCTCGCGCGGGACGCGAAACGGGAGGCCAAGGCGGCGAACGAGCGGCGGGTCCTCGCGCTCGCCGGCGACCGCGATCGCGGGATAGACGCGGCCTACACCGCGATCGAGGCGGTCGGCGGCGAGCGCGACGGCGCGTCGACCGCCGTCGTCTCGACCCGCGAGGGGTTCCGGTTCGAGGAGCACCGCCCGCGGAACGCTGACGAACTGCTCGGAGGCACCCGCGAGGTCGTCGTCCTCGACTGCCACGAGCGGTTCGTCCCGAACGCGCTCGGCCGGTGCGTCGGCGCGGTCGACGGCGGCGGACTCCTGATCCTCCTGACGCCGACGCTCGACGACTGGCCCGGGATCCGCGACCGCTTCGACGAGTCGCTGGCGGTCCCGCCGTACGGCGTCGACGACGTGACGGGGCGGTTCCGCGAGCGGTTCGTCGGGACCTTGCGCGCGCATCCGGGGATCGCCGTCGTCTCGCTCGGCGCCGACGGGCCCGAGGGGGACGTCCTCGATCGCGNNCCGTCCCGCCGAACGCGACGTTCCCCGCCGCGGCGTACGAGGCGTGTCTCACGGTCGATCAGGCTCGGGCGGTGAGGGCGTTCGAGTCGCTCGCGACTCCGGGCAACGCGGTCGTCGTCGAGGCCGACCGGGGGCGGGGGAAGTCGAGCGCGGC
>NZ_NHPE01000123.1:0-1679 GCF_002252895.1 Halorubrum sp. Eb13
CGAACTCGGTGCTGCTCCCGAGCGGGTCGGTCGCGGTCTTCGTCTCCACGTCGATGAACCCGGCCTCGCGGAGCTGCGCGAGGGTGCGGTCGCGTCCGGGCGCAGAGAAGAACATGCGGCCGCCCATCCAGCCGCGGCGCACCGTTTCGAACCGCCCGCCCGGGNNGCTCGCCGCACGTCGTTGCGGTCCATGGGAGACGTTGGGTTGCGACCGGCATGACTCCTCGGACGAGTCGACGACCGCGGACGGTACCGGCGGCGGGAAAATAGGGTCGCCGCTCTCTCAGAACGTCCCCGGAACCACCACGTAGGCGAGGATGAGCGTCAGGAGACCGGTCGCGACCCCGTAGTACAGTACCGGTATCAGTTCCAGCCGGATGACGCGCCCCTCCTCACCGATGAGGCCGACGACGGTGAGCGCGGCGACGACGTTGTGGATCGCGATGAGGTTCCCGATCGCCCCGCCGACCGCCTGCGCGGCGACCACGATCTGGGTCGGGGCACCGATCTGCTGGGCGGCCTCGAACTGGAAGAGGCCGAACAGGATGTCACTGACCGTGTTCGAACCGGCGATGAACGCGCCGAACGCGCCGATGAAGCCCGAGAAGAACGGGAACATCTGGCCGGTGAGGTCAGCCGTGGCGGCGGACAGCAACTGGAGCATTCCCAAGTCGACGGTTTCGACGCCGTTGATCACGATATCGGCGCCGGTCTTCTGCATGATCATCACCGTCGCGACGGCGAACCACAGCGCGATGACCGCCGGGATGATGTTGCTGATCGCTTCCGCCCACGAGTCTTTGATCCCCTCGGCGTCCATGTCGTGGATCCCGTACGTCACGACCGCGACCAGCACGAACAGCGACCCCGGGAGGTAGAGCATCTCGATGCCCTCAGAGAACGGCGTTCCGAGGATGTTGTTCCACGTGATGACGCCGGTCGACGAGAGGAACCCCTGCACGGGTCCGACGACCCGAGTCACGATCAGCAGGGCCGCGACGAGGATGTACGGAGCCCACGCCATCCCGAGGGACATGTCCTGACTGTGTGCGTCCTCGAAGCTGCTCGCGCCGCCGTCGGTCACGACTTTCTGGCCGGCGCCGGACGTGCCCATGCCCGTTCCGGGCTCGATCTTGCCGATCCAGTGGTCCGGCCACTGCTCCTGCGGCCCGAAGTCCCACTCCTCTTCGGGCAGGAAGTAGCCCGCCCGCAGCGTCGAACCGACGACGAGCAGGCCGACCATCGCGCCCAGCAGTCCCGGGAACGTCGGCCCGAGGAAGTACGCCGTCAACAGGTACGGAACCACGAAGGAGGCCCACGCGAACAGCGTGAGCGGGATCACTTCGATGGCGGGCTTGAGCGAGCGCTCCTCACCGAAGAAGCGGGTCATCATCGCCACGCCGATGAACGGGATCGCGATGCCCACGATGGCGTGGATGACGGCCGCCCAGAACNNTCTCGAAGCCGCCGTTCTGGACGACGGCGTACGCCGCCGTGCCCGTCTCCGTCGGGTCCTGTCCGAAGACGACGTCTTCGAACCCGATGATGAGCGGCGTCCCGACCGCGCCGAAGGTGATCGCGAGGATGTTCCCGGTCAGGGCGACCACCACCGCGGCCAGCGGCGGGAAGCCGAGTCCGACCAGCAGCGGGCCGACGATCGCGGCCGGCGTCCCGAACCC
>NZ_NHPE01000009.1:0-21142 GCF_002252895.1 Halorubrum sp. Eb13
TATTCTTAGCGTCTAAACACAGCCTGCGCCCTCTATCGGCACGAGCGGTATCAACTCCCCAGTCGCTGTCAGTAGCTACATGACCGATAGGGAGAATACATTCAGCACTGAGACTGCGTTACTTTCTTCGTTTGATTCCCGGACCAACCGTTAGTAGGTGCCTGCGGACGCATCTGTATGACTAGCTAAAGCATCTGTTTGTTTCTGGATATTCTATTTATACTCTACCGTCAAAACCACATGCGTGAACAGGAGAACGTATCTGTCTGTAACGAGTGTGACCGTGGCGTCTGTCCTCGGAGGTTGTTCGGCAGTGACGGGAGGTTCTGGTGATGTCCGCGTCGATGACACGACACAGCGAGAACAGACGTACGAATTAGACCTACAGAAGGGTGATACAGTGAAAATCATCGTTGGAACACAGAAAGGGTCTGGTGGAGAAGTTACTCTCTCTCATGACTCGCAAGACGTTCTCTCAGAGGCGTTCGAAACGGAGCAGACGTTTGAGCGTACAATCACGGTTACCGGTGTTCACGAACTCTCAGTGAAACCGTCCGAGTCTACTGTGATAAGTATCAAAGCTATCGTTAATCCGTAGCGGTGGATGACAGTCGATCCCCTGTACTGACCCATTCGGGCTACCGTTCTCTGGAGGGGGTTCCGTGTAAAATACACGCGTTATATGTAGCAGTGACGTTTCGAACTACTCGGCGCTTGTCAGTGCTAGCGTGACCGATACAGAGGATCTAATCAGCACGGGGACTGCGTTATTTTCCCCATTTGAATTCTAAATTAGGCATAGATTGCGCTTGCGAACTGGTCAGTCGTTTACCAGTTCAGAAAAGTTATCACAAACACTACTCGAACTAGTTTTGATGCCCTCCAGAACAGATGAACTACTTACATCGATTCGGTATCTGCTCTTCATAATTGTATTTTTGCTCGGGCTTGGAGTCGCGGCACTTGGTGATCTCGCTGTTGCGGTACGTGGTTACACGACAGGGATATCGACTGCTGCTCGCTCGATCGGGGGCGTAGTCGTACTTACAGAACTTGGGCTTCTCTTTTATACAGTGCTTCGACCGAACGGGAGTCAAGACTCAGCGAACTAAGTTTATCGAGTGATTCGTGATTTCCCTGTACTGACCGATCCGGCCTGATCATACTGAGGGGGACTAGTACAAGACTCGCGCCCTGTATTCAGCACAGCCACAGAAATCAGTCACTGATCGGGAGTTCAACAAGCCCCGTTACCCGGACCGCCCGAGCGTCCGCAGGTCCTCCGTCTCGACGCAGTCGGGGACGGCGTCGAGCGCCGTCTCTGGCCAGCCGTCGTGACCGAGCGTGATCTCGCTTTCGGGGTTCACCTCCGCGAGCGCGGCGACGCCCTCGGCCGCGGCGACTCGGGCCGCCTCGTCGAGCCGCTCCGGGACCTCGGCAGTGAGCGGGTACGTCTCCGAGAGCGCCCGCGGGAAGGGACCGAACGGGGGTTTCACGCGCCACACGGCGTCGTAGTCGTGCGTGGAGGGCGCGTTCGACTCCGTGAGCAGCAGGCGGTCGGGGACCTCCAGCCGGGCGAGCCGGTCGCGGTGTCGGCGGATCTCGGGTCGCCGGGCCGACTCGTGGGAGGTGTAGAAGAACGCGTCCTTCGAGACCGGGTCCGTCCGTTCCAGTTCGTCGGTGTGGTCGAGCAGCGCGCGGTACCCGTCGAGCATCGCGGGGTGGCCGCGGGCCCGGCGGTCGACCAGTTCGAGGAGGCTCCCCGACCGGATCGCCGCCTTCACGCGGCGGAGCTCCTCGAAGGTGACGTAGAGATTGTGCTCGGCCAGCAGCTGCTCGGCGGACGCGTCGGCGTCGCCGTTTCCGCCCCCGGCGCTCCCGTCCATCTCCCGGAGCTCCGCGGGCGTGTGCTCGGCGCAGACCGGACACGAGCAGGGGAAGTACTCCATCTCCTCCAGGTGCTCGGTCCCGGAGACGGTCAGGTAGCGCCCGTCGCGCGCCATCAGCGCGTAGGCGGCCGAGTCGAACAGGTCGCAGCCGGCGGCGACCGCCAGCGCGAGCATCATCGGGTGGCCCGCGCCGAACAGGTGGACGGGCGCGTCCGGGTCGAGCCCGCGCTTCGCGGCGCGGACCGCCTCGACGACCTCGGCGTAGCGGTAGGCGTTGAGGAGGGGCACCATCGCGCCGACCGGGAACACGTCGAGGTCGGTGTCGGTCGCGCGCCGGCCCGCCGCCTCTCGGAGGTCCGGGAACGTCGACCCCTGTACGGGCGCGTTGACGAGCATCTCGCCCGTCTCCGCCGCCTCGGCGTCGGCGAGCGCCTCCTCGGTGGTCGCCAGCTCGCGCTCGGCGCGCTCGCGGCCGACGTCCGGCGGCGTCGGCACGTCGACGGGGGTCGCCACGTCGCTCCCGATCCGCCGCTGGAACTCGATTATCTCCTCGGTGGTCACGTCGATGTCGCCGTACTCGGCGAGCTGGAAGGAGCCGGAGTCGGTCATGATCGCGCCGTCGAACCCGAGGAAGTCGTGGAGCCCCTCGTCCAGCACGCGGTCGCGGATCCGGTCCGTGCTCCGGATGATGTAGGAGTTGGTGATCAGCATCTCCGCGCCGAACTCCTCGCGGAGTCGGGACGGCTCGACAGTGAGCACGTTGGGGTTGACGACCGGCAGCAGCGCCGGCGTCTCGACCGTGACCCCGGCGCGGGGGACCTCCAGCCGGCCGATCCGCCCGGCGGCGTCGTGGTCCCGGATCTCGAAGTGATCGCGCATACCCGGAATGCGCGGACGCGGGCGGTAAGGGTTGCGTTCGGGAGGCGACGGGCCGGAGCCCTCGCCCCTCCGGTCGGACTCCTCAGAGTCCCGTCGGGTGACTCACGTACTCGGTCCCCAGCCCCCACTCCGCCGACAGCGACCGGAGGGACCGCACCCCGAACGTCTCCGTCGCGTAGTGGCCCGCGAGGAACACCGTGACGCCGGCCTCTCGCGCCTCGTGGTACGCCTTCCCCTTCCCCTCGCCCGTGATCAGTGCGTCGGCGCCCGCCTCGACGGCCTCGTCGAGCCAGTCGACGCCGGACCCGGTGACGACGGCGACCCGGTCGATCTCCTCCGGGCCGAAATCGAGCACGCGCGTCGGCGACGCCTCGCCGTCGGGCTGGCCCTCGAAGTCGTCAAGCGCCTCCCTGATCGACGCCGCGGACCGCGGCGCGTCGAGCTCGCCGACCGTCCCGATCGTGACCGGTCCGATCTCGCCGAACGGCTCCCGGTCCCCGACCCCGATCGCGCCCGCGACGCCGGCCGCGTTACCGAGGTCCTGATGGCCGTCCAGTGGGAGATGTGAGACGTACAGCGCGAGGTCGTTCTCGACCAGCGCCGCGATCCGGTCGTACGCGGTCCCCGTGACGCGGTCGATGCCCCCCCACGAGATCCCGTGGTGGACGACGAGGACGTCGGCGCCCGCGTCGGCCGCGGCCTCGATCGTCGCCTCGGCGGCGTCGACCGCGAACGCGACGCGCTCCACCTCGGCGTCGTCCGGACCGACCTGTACCCCGTTCGCGCTGGCGTCGACGTCGGCGTACGCCGCCGTGTCGAGTTCGTCGTCGAGCCGTCGCGCGTACTCGGAGAGTTTCATGACGATCCGTGGATCGGCCGGGGAATAAAGAGCGACGGTCCGTCCGGGTCGGCTCCGATCGCAGCCGGACCGAGAACGTCTCTCAGGCATATAAACGTCTCATGCGGTGGCGCGCGCCTCAGAGCGCCCGGAGGGCGCGACGGAGCGCGCGCGAGGGAGTCGGACGTCCGGAGCGAAGCGGAGGGCGTCCGACGAGGCTGGGGAGGCGTGAGGCTGCGGTGCTGTGCGGGGCGGGATTCAAATGGGCAGCCGCGAGGACGAAGCACGACGACGCAAGCACTGCAGGGAGCGAACGAAGTGAGCGACCGAAGCGCGTGGTTCGAGACGCCGGAGGCGTCTCGTCATCGCCGGAAATCAGAGATTTCCGGCTAGCAGTCAGAACGCAGAGCGTTCTGACGACATCACGAAAGGCGCTCCGCGCCTTTCGAACGACAGCGAGTCGCGCGAGTAGCGAGGGCGACCGAAGGGAGCGCTAATCGTCCAGTTCCTCGGCGATCGACTCCGGCGGGCCGTCGATCTCCGGACCGCTCTCCTCCGCCGACGTCCCGCCCGGGACCTCGGGCGGGGCGTCGAACTCGGGATCGAACAGCCGGAGGGCGGTCCGGATCGTCTCCCAGTCGTCCTCGCCCGCGGCGTCGCGCAGCGAGCTGGTCGGGGCCGCGAGCAGCTGGCCGACCAGCGCGTCCGCCATGTCCGAGACGGTCTCGCGCTGCTCGTCGGTCAGATCGCCCTGCGCCTCCAGCTTCGAGAGCGCGCGGTCGACCTCGCGGGCCTTGACGCGGTCGGCGCCCGCGTACATCGCGGAGATGGCGTCGTCCGCGCGCTTGCGCTTGTACGCCCGCAGGATGCGGTCGAGCTCCTCGTCGATGATCGCCTCGACCTCGCGCGCCTCCGCCTCGCGGCTCTCGCGAGTCCGGCGCGTCACGTCCTCTAACGCGTCGATGTCGTACAGCGTGAGCTCGTCGCGGTCGGCGACCGCCGGGTCGACGTCGCGGGGCTGCGCGATGTCGATGCAGACGAGCCGCCCCGCGTCCGCGACGTGTTCCGGCTCGATCACCGGTTCCGGGCTCCCGGTCGCCGAGATCACGAGGTCGGCCCCGTGCACGACCGCCGGGAGGTCGGCGAGCGAGACGGCCTCCGAGGGCGTGTCGACCTCGCCGGCGACGAACTCCGCGTTCGGCACCGTCCGGTTCGCGACGACGATCTCCGAGACGGCCGTGTCGTCGAGCGTCCGGGCCGCGAGCGTCCCCATCTCGCCGGCGCCGACGATGACGGCCGAACCGTCGGTGAGGTCGATCTCGGTCGCGGCCAGCCGGACCGCGGCCGACCCGAGCGAGACGACCCCCTCGTTGATCGACGTCTCGTTCCGCGCGCGCTCCCCGACGTGGAGCGCCTTCGTCACCGCGTCCTTCAGGACGGGGCCGATGCCGCCCGCGGACTTCGACTCCTCGTACGCCTCCCGGAGCTGGCCGATGATCTGGTCCTCGCCGAGTACGAGCGACTCCAGCCCGGAGGCGACGCGCATCAGGTGTTCCAAGCTCTCCTCGTGGTCGAGTCGGCGGACCGCGCCGCCGCGGACCTCGGGGGCGAACGACGCCAGCGCGTCGGTCCCGTCGACGGTCCGGTCGGTGACGACGAACGCCTCCGAGCGGTTGCACGTCTGGAGGGCGAACGCCTCCTCGACGCCGTCGCGCGCGAGCAGGTCCGAGACGGTCGCACGGACGCCGTCGCCGCCGGCCGACTCGATCTCGTCGACCGTCGCGCGGGAGTGAGCGACGCTCACGCCGGCGATTGCTCCCGTCTCTTTCATTCTTTGAGTACCTCCTCGATCACGGAATACGCCTCTTGACGACCGTTGGATCTCCCCTTTTGTAAACCCTTCCAAACCCCCTCGGATCGCACGACGCGACGGATCGCCTCCCGGCGCGCCTCGGGCGCTATCTCCCGCTCTCTGAGCTCCGCGCGGAGCTCGCCGGAGAGCTCCGCCATCGCGCCGGCGCCGTCGATCTCGGCCTCGACGCGCTCGCGGAGCGCCTTCGCGAGCGCCGGGCTCGCGCCCCCGGTCGAGAGTGCGACCCGGACCGGCTCGTCCTCGACGGTCGCCGGGACGACCACGCTCCGGGCGTCACGCGTGCCCGATCGGTCCGCGGCCGACACGTCCGTTCGGTTGACGAGCAGGCCGGCGTCGAGCGCGGCGGCCTCCGCCGCGGCGTTGACGGCGGCGACGTCCGTGGCGGCGACCACGAGCGCGGGGTCGACGCGCGCGACCCAACCGCGGACCGCGTCGGCGTCCGGGGCGGCGCGGACCAGCTCCACTCCCGCTCCGCTCGCTCCGCCTCCGTCCCGCGCCCGCTCGACGAGCCGCTCGTCGAACCCGGGGCTCACGACGACGACGCGGGCCTCGTCGGCGAACCGCGACGCCTTTCGCGCGCCGACGCTCCCCCCGCCGAACACGAGCACCGACTCCCCGGCGAAGTCGTGGTACAGCGGGATCACGTCGGACGCCCCCGAACCGCGGTGCGACGGATCACGTCGTGTTGCTGTCGGCGCGGTCGGCGATGCGGATCCCCGTCTTCTTCAGAATTCGCGTCGAGAACAGCGTGTCCCAGTCGTCGGCGCCGACGTCCCAGTGCTCGTCCATCAGCTCTTTCACCTCCGCGATGCGGCGCTCGCTCTCCGCCTCCGTCCGCCCGTGCGTCATCGCGAAGAAATTGTACTCCCAGACGCCGGCGTGCCGAGGGCGCTCGTAGCAGTGCGTGACGAAGTCGAGCGAGGCGACCGCGGGGCCGACCTCGTCGAGGACATCCTCGGGCACGTCCCAGACCGTCATTCCGTTCTCCGTGTACCCGAGCGCGTAGTGGTTCGGGATGACGCCGACGCGGCGCACCTTCCCCTCCGCCTCGAACCGTTTGATCGTCTCGATCACCCAGTCGACGTCGGCGTCGAGCGCGGCCGCCACGTCGGCGTACGGCGTCTCCGTGATCGGGAGCCCGCCCTGGATCTCGACGACGAGGTCGCGCTCGTCGGGCGTGAGCGCCCCCCGGTCGCTCGGCGTGACAGCCGGACCGAGGTCGGACAGGTCGACGTCGCCGTCGGGGACCGGACCGTCGACGAGGAACTTCGCGCCGACGTGGAACTCCCGGAGCTTCGGCAGGTTGTACGTCTCTTGGCCCGTCGCCGCCTCGATCTCGGCGAGCACCTCCTCGACCCGGTCGTTCCCGTCCTTGTCGGGGTCCGGGTGGTCGGCGACGCTCACCACGAACCACATGTTGAGGTGCGGGTGCTCGCGCTCGTAGTTGTGCGCCACTGCGGTGAACTCGTTGACCGTCTCCGCGATCTCCTCGTAGCGGTCCTCGGGCGCGTGCATCGCGACGAGCGACGCCGCCCCGCCGATCTCCTCGGCGTTGACGAGCGCGCCGAACCGCGAGAGGATGCCCTCCGCGTCGAGTTCGCGAACGCGCTCGCACAGTTCGGCCCCGGTCACGTCGACGCCGTGTTCGCGAAGCGCCGCCGCGGCCGGCTCGAAGGGCCGTTCGGTCGCCGGGAATCCGCCCTGAAAGGCGTTGATGATCCCGCGGTCGAGCGCCGTCAGATCCGCGTCGACCTCTCTCATGCCACCAGATCGGGTCCGAGCGAGAATAAGCGATCCGACCCGCGGGCGAGGTCTGCGATCAGGGTCACCGTCCCGGTCCGCGCCACCGACGCCGCCTTCAGCCGTCGAGGTCGCGCGCGATGTCCGCGAGCGACGACGGCGGCCCGCGGGTCGCCTCGTACACGGTCCGCTCGCCGGGGACTCGGAGCCCGTACAGCTCCCCCGGCACGACGACGTCGAGGACGACGCTGTCTCCCGGCTCTCGGCCGTTCGCGGCGAGCCACGCGACCAGGCGGTTCTCCCCCTCCCCCGTCTCCCGCGCGAGCCGTCTGTTGTCGAACGCGCCGCGGATCAGCCGCCCGGCGCTGTCGGCGGTCACCGGGGCGTGGTACTCCTCGCGATCGATCGCGACGCGGACCACGTCGCCGGCGGCCATCGACAGCGACTCGCAGGTCCCCGACTCGACGCGGCCGGAGAGCTCGTCGTCTTCGGGGATCCGAACGCAGGGGCGGCGAGTGCCGCCGCTCCGGGCGAGCGAGACGCGAATCGAGGCGACGCCCTCGTCGTCGGAGGGAACGCGGGGCATCGGAAACGGGCCCTTACTCCTCGTCGGCGTCGTCGGCGTCGCCCTCGCCGAGCGCTGCGGCGACGTCGTCGCCCTCGACGACCGAGACGTTGATCTGCGCGACGTCGTCGTCGACCTCGCGGCCGCGGACGGTGATGCGCTTGCGCTCGCCTTCGCGGGACGGCTTGAAGCCCACGCCGCCCTCTAAGAGGAGCTCCTTCAGGCGAGTGCCCGAGACGTCCTCGCGCATCGGTCGACCGGTCTCGTCGGAGCCGCCGGTGATCTCGATCGTGTGCTCGGAGAGTCCGACGGCGTCGCCGCCGATCTCGTCGCCGATCTCGCGACCGAGGAACCGGTTGGCGTCCTGTCCGTCGACCTCTCGCTGGAACGTCTCGCCGCTCTCGGGGTCGGCGATGACGACTTTGAATTCGGCCATGGGCGAACGGAGACCCCCGCGAATAAAAAGCACGTCGAAACCGGGATCCGGCCCCGATCGGTCCGCGGATCCGGTTCGGCGGCGGGATTTCCCCGTCGGTCCCGGCCCGCCGCCCGGGATCCCTCCGCTCACCGCCCGGCGCCGATCCGCTCGACCCGCCGCGACCCGTCGCCCCACGGACCCTCGACGAACGCGTCCTCCAGCGCCCGAGCGACGCGCGCCGGTTCGCTCGGGCCGCCGGCCGCCGCGACGCTACCGACCGTCTCGGGATCGAACGGCACGCCGATGGCGTCGTAGACGGCGTCGCTGACGCCGGCGATCGCCCGGGCGTCGGCCGGCGTGACGACGACGCACCCGGCGACCAGCGCCGCGTCGGCGCGGACGCGCTGGGCGATTCCCGACACCTTCCCGCCGCCGGCCACGCGAACCGAGTGGTCGCCCGGGCAGAACGACGCCGGCGGCTCGCCGGCGACGACGTCGGCGCCCAGCTTTCGGAGCGCCCCGACCACCACCTCGACCGTGCGGTCGTACCGCTCCGTGATCGAGCCGCGTGCCCCGCTTCCCGTCGAGTCGCCCTCGCCCAACGGGATCGCGTGGGCGAACGCCAGCGTGTCTCCGGCGTACGCAACGGCCCGACCGCCGACGTCGCGCTCCACCGGGCGGAATCCCCGTTCCGCGGCGATCCGTTCGGCCCTATCGAACGCCTCCGCGCGGGCGTCGCGGCGACCGAAGGCGATCTGTCGGGCCGGGGCCCACACGCGGAGCCCGGGCGTCCCGTCACCCGCGTCGGTGAGCAACGCCGCGGTCCGCTCACGGTCCGCGTCGGGGTCGTCGACAGCTCCCCTGAGCACGCGCATACCGGTCTGCAGGGCGGCGGCGGACAAGCCGGTTTCGGCCGGTCGCGGCCGCCGTCCGCGAACGGCGACTCGCCGAGGGCGGGGCTCCGGCGTATGACACAAACGTTTTGCCGGCCCTCTTATTGGGTCACGTATCGATGAGCGACCTCGGCGCGCTGCCGGTACGAGCCTATCTCGCGGCCTGCCTGCTCGCCGCGATCATCGGGCTCTGGCTCGGCGGGGTCGCGTGGCGAGAGCGCGACCAACCGGGCGGGACCGAGGTCGCCCTCTACCTGCTGTGTGGCGGCGGGATATCGCTTCTGTACGCGGTCAGGGTCGCGAGCGCGAGCGAGCTGGTAATGGTCGTGACGCTCAACCTCGCGACGCCGCTCGTCGCCGCGATCCCCGGGATCTGGACGGCGTTCACGCTCGCGTTCGCCGGCCACGACCAGTGGCGGACGGAACACCGCATCGTCGCGCTGGCGACGCCCCCCTTCGTCTGGGTGCTGCTCGCGTGGTCGAGCGCCACGCACGGGCTCTCCCGTCGCTCGCTCGCCGCGGTCGCGGAGGGGCCGTTCACGCTGCTCTCGTTCGAGCTCGGCCTCGCCGACGTCGGCTTCGTTCTGTACGCGTACGCGCTCTGCGTCATCGGCGTCCTCGTCGTCACGGACCTCTACCAGCGGACCGGGAACCGGTACCGGCTCCAGACGTTCGTGATCCTGCTCGGGACGCTGTTCCCGTTCCTCGCCGGGATCGCCACCGTCGTCGACTTGGGTAGCTACGCGAACCTCGCGTGGTTCCCGTCGTCGCTCGTCGTCCACGGCGTCTTCCTGTACGGAACGGTGTTCTGGCTCGGGACGCTCGACGCCGCGGTCGTCGCCCGCGACACCGCCGTCGAGGTGATGCAGGACCCGGTGATCGTGGCCGGGTCCGACGGTCGGATCCGCGACCTCAACCCGGCCGCCGAGGAGCTGCTCCCGCCGGACGCGGTCGGGTCGTCGCTCTCGGCGGTGTTCCCGCGGCTGGAGATCGGCGTCGAACACCCGATCGCCATCGACGGGCGGCAGTTCGACATCCAGGAGGACCCGATAACGGACCCCCGCGGGACGGACCGCGGTCACGTGTTCCTGCTCCGTGACGTGACGGAGCGGGAGCGTCGCCAGACCGAACTGGAGCACCGCGAGGCGGAGCTGGAACGGCAGAACGAGCGCCTAGAGGACTTCGCCGGCGTCGTCTCCCACGACCTCCGGAACCCGCTCGCCGCGGCGACCGCGGCGGTCGAGCTCGCGCGCCACGACGGCGGAGAGAACGACGACGCGCTCGACCGGGCGGCGAACGCCCACGAGCGCATGGACGACCTGATCGAGGGGCTCCTCTCGCTGGCGACCGCGGGGCGCTCCGTCGACTCCGCCGATCGGGTGTCCCTCGACGCGACCGTCCGGCGGGTCTGGTCGCGGCTCGAGACCGCGGACGCGACGCTCTCCGTCGAGGGGCCGGACCCGACCGTCCTCGCCGACGGCGATCGGCTCGAGCAGCTGCTCTCGAACCTGTTCCGCAACGCGATAGAACACGCCGGAGCGAACGTCTCGGTGCGGGTCGAGATCGAGCGGCGACCGGGCGGCGTCGCGCTCGCCGTCGCCGACGACGGCCCGGGAGTCCCCCCGGAACAGCGCTCCCAAGTGACCGAACGGGGCGTCTCGCTGGACGGCGGAACCGGGCTCGGGCTCGCGATCGTCGTCGACATCGCGGAGGCGCACGGCTGGGAGCTCTCCGTCGAGGAGTCTGAATCCGGCGGCGCCCGCTTCGTGATCGCCAGGATCGAACCCGCTGACGGGTGAGACGACGGCGCGGACGGGCGGGTCGACTCCGCGGTGTCGACCTCCGGCCCGGGCTACCGGCGTCGACGGCCACTTGTCGGTCGAGCCCCGCCCTCCGAACGACGATGTCCGTCACGCTGCCGCCAGACTCGCTCGACGGCTACCGTCGGTTCTCGCGGTTCAACTCGCCGTACCCGGCACACGACGACGGGAGCGCAGTCGATCTGTACCCCGAGGACGGTCGGGGAGCATCGCCCGTCTCGGGCGTCGTTCGCGAGACGCGTACCGTCGGCTGTCCGGACCGATCCTACGCCGCGAGCGAGGACCATCTGATCGTCGTCGACCTCGACGACGAGTGGTGTCGGCGGGCCGGCGCCGCGCCCGGGACCGCCGCTCGGATCCTCCACGTTGTCCCCGAGGTGTCCCCCAGCAACCACGTCGATGTCGGCGACGACCTCGGGCCGACGACGCGCTCCGGGTTCTTCGGGCAGTGGGTCGACGACCACGTCCACCTCGGGTTCCGAGCCCCCGGCGCGAGCGCGCTCAGGGCGAGCGGGTCGCTCCCGGTTGACGTCGACGTCGCGGTCGCCCCCATCCCGTGGGACGGGGAGGGCGTCGTGGTCGAACGCGGGCCGACGCACGTCATCCTCGACGCGCCGGTCCACCCCGATCCGGGCGAGTCGTTCGCGGCGCTTGCGAGCGACGAGCGGATCCCGCTGGACGGCGGACTGGCCCACTACGCCGGCGGCGGCGCGTTCGGCGCGGGCACGCCCGGCGGCGCGCTCGACGGTGGCACGCCCGGCGGCGACGCGGTCGAACACGGCGACCCGGCCGGACGCGGCGACGGGTTCGGCCGGTTCGAGGAGGGGGCGGCGGCGACGCTGTGGGGGACACGCGTCGGCGTCGCGGCGGGTCGCGGACTCGCGTGGGACCCCGTCGACGTGCTCGCGAACGGCGAGCGGGTCGTGGGGCTGTCGCTGTTCGCGGCGCGGGACGCGGGGTACGGCGCGAAGGTCGTCTGCCCGGACCGCGAGTTCGCGATCGGCGAGGCGGTGTCGCTCGACGTGGTCCCGAGCGACGACCCGATCCGGCTCGGAGTGGGGTGAGGTTCCGTCAGCGCGAGGGGAACGACGGCTGGCGAACGGCCGGCGCGTTCGGCGGTTCCCGCGGCGGTGCGCCGGACTCCCGTCTCGGCCGCCGCGGGCGAAGCGTCAGGTCACGGGGCGGGTGGCTCGGCATCGGACAAGAGCGGTCGGGCGGGCTCGGAGCGATCGGTCAGACCGCTGACCGGGCGGACCTCGAAACACCGGTCCCCGACCGCCGCCGGCGCGCCAACCCCGGACCAGTTGTTTCCCGTTTCGGGGGCTACAAGCGGGACCCTCGTGAGTTGGAGGTATGAACCGGACAGATGTCGCGGACTTTGACCCCTTGCCGGCCGAAGCCGTCGCGCTCGTCGAACGGCGAATCGAGGAGGAGCACGGCTACCTCTCGTGGCTGAACACGTCGGTGGACGTCGTCGAGCGGGGGCGGGTCGTCCTCTCGATACCGTACGACGACAAGCTGACGAACAGCGACGGCGGCACCATCCACGGCGGCGTGGCGGCGACGCTCGTCGACACCGCCGGGGGAATCGTCCAGCGCACCGCCTTCGAGGACCCGCTCTCGGGCGGCGTCGCGACGGTGAACCTCAACGCGAACTACCTCCGCCCGGCGACCGGAGACCTCCGCGCCGAGGCGACAATCGTCAGGTCCGGCGGGTCGATCGGGGTCAGCGACATGACCGTCACCAGCGCGACCAACGGCGAGACCGACGAGGTCGTCGTCGGTCAGGGGTCGTTCCGACTGTTCCGCGAGTAGCCGGCGAGACCGTCGATGAGGTCCGCCGGGTCGTCGAGCGCGCCCGCGAGTTCGGTTACCGCGTCGCGCTCGGCCCGGTCGGGCGCCGCGCGGACGACGACCGACTGCTCGCCGAGC
Source organism: Halorubrum sp. Eb13 (assembly GCF_002252895.1). Classification (NCBI taxonomy): domain Archaea; kingdom Methanobacteriati; phylum Methanobacteriota; class Halobacteria; order Halobacteriales; family Haloferacaceae; genus Halorubrum; species Halorubrum sp. Eb13. The sequence continues at coordinate 12,848 of NZ_NHPE01000009.1, forward strand.
GACACGAACTCGCAGTCGAGCCGCTTCGCCGTCTCGCGCAGTCCGACCCCGACGTCGGCGTCGCCGGCGATCACCTTCCGAACCGGGCTCTCGAACGCCCGCACGGTGAGCTCGTAGCCCGCGACGGCCTCGATCAGCTCGCTCCGCGAGGTCGACCGCTCGTCGGCGAGCGCGTCCAGCGCGTCGTCGAAGCTCCGCCGGAGCCCGGAGTCGGTCGGGCGGTTGACGAACCGCAGGTCGCGGTCGACGACCGATTCGAGGCCAGTCACGTCGGCCGGGTTGCCCGCGGGGACGACGAGCCCCCACTCGCGGGTCCAGCCGCCGAGCTCGACCGACTCGACCTCGCGGTCGGTCGGTCCCGCGACAACCGCGACGTCCGGGACGCCGTCGCGCAGCCGCCGGAGCCCCTCGCGGGAGCCGACCGGGAGGTACCGCGGGTTCTCCAAGCGGTCCAGCAGGCGGTTGAGCGCCGGGTCGTCCTCGCCGACGCCGAGCAGGCTCGGTGGGCGCACGTCGGGCGAGAACAGCCGCACCGTGACGCGCTCGCCCCGGTCGAGGTACTCCGTGTCCGGGTCGACGGCGACGACGCCGTCCGCTTCGACGAGGCTCGTCGTCGCCCCGGAGCCCTTGTCGACCGGGTAGACGAGCGGGAGGTCGCCGTCGGCCAGGTCGAGGAGTCCGACGGGCATCAGCCGCATGCGTCCCTCCCCGTATCGCTCGCCGAGCCCCATCCGTCCCTCGACGGTCGCCGTCGCGGGCTCGGGCCGGCCGGCCGCCTCGCGGATCGCGGGCGCGACGAACGTCCGGAATATCGTGAGCGCGGAGACCGGGTACCCGGGGAGACCGATGTACGCCGAGGTCGCGGCCGACCCGCTCTCGTCGCCGCGGCGGTCGAGGCGGCCGACGAGCATCGGCTTGCCGGGCTTGACCGCGACGCCGTGGAGCAGCAGCTCGCCCCGCTCCTCGATCACCCGGTAGATGACGTCGACGGCGCTCGCCGAGGTCGACCCCGAGGAGAGCACGAGGTCGCACTCGTCGGCCGCGCGCCGGAGCAGCCGCTCCATCTCGTCGTAGTCGTCGCCCGCGTGCGGGTAGAGGACCGACTCGCCGCCCGCCTCCTCGACGCCCGCGGCGATCGTCGTCGAGTTCACGTCGTATATCTCGCCGCGCGAGGGGTCGAGCGACTCGCCCGGTCGGACCAGCTCGTCGCCGGTCGAGACGATCCCGACCCGCGGTTTCCCCTCGACGGGGACCTCGTCGACGCCGAGCGCGGAGAGGAGCCCGATCTCCCGTGGCGTGAGCCGCGTTCCCGGACCGAGCGCCCGGGCACCCGCGGCGATGTCCGCGCCGGCGCTCATCACGTGGTCGCCGGGCGCGACCGCGGTCCGGAACGCGATGCGGTCGGGCCGGTCTCCGTCCCCCGCTTCCCCCTCGCCGTCCAGTTCGTCGGTCCGCTCGACCATCACCACGGCGTCTGCGCCCTCGGGCATCACGGCGCCCGTCGAGACCTCGGCGCAGGTGCCCGGCGCCACCGTCACTTCTGGCGCGGCGCCGGCGTGGACCGCCCCGACGAGGTCGAGCTCCGCGGGGTCGGCCTCGTCCGCGCCGAACGTGTCGCGGGCGCGGACCGCGTACCCGTCCATCGACGCCCGGTCGAAGCCGGGGACGTCGATCGCGGCGTCGACGCGCTCCGCGAGGACGCGCCCGCGGGCCTCCTCCAGCGGGACCGTCTCCGACTCCGGCGCGAGGTCGAGCGAACCGATCGCCTCGCGGGCCGCCTCGGGCGTCGCGAGGTCCCGGAACTCCTTGCGGTCGCTCACGGCGTCACCTCCCAGAGCTCGACGTCGACGACCTCGCCGGCGTCGAGGCCCTCCCGCGGCTCGGGGACCACGACCCAGCCGTCGGCGAGCGCGACGCTCGACAGGATGCCGGAACCGCTCGCGCGCGTCGGGGTCGCGGCGGGGAGGTTCGCCGCTCCCCCGTCGCCGCCGTTCGCCCCGTCTCCCCCCTCGTCGCTGTCCGCTTCGTCGCCCTCGCGCTCGGAGAGCGCCACCCGCGCGAACGTCCGCGTCCCGGGCTCGCTCGGCACCTTCCGGTCGAGGACCGCGCGCCGCGTCGGGAAGGGGTCGGCGGTCGTCCCGCCGACGCGCTTCTGGAGCGGCCGGAGGAACTGCGCGGCGTTGACGATGCAGGCGACCGGGTAGCCGGGCAGGGAGACGACCGGCGTGCCGTCGGCGACGCCGAGGCAGACCGGGTGGCCCGGCTTCAGGGCGACGCCGTGGACGAGCACCTCGCCGAGCCCGTCGACGACCTCGGGGATCAGGTCGCGCTCGCCGACCGACGACCCGCCTGTGGTGACGACCACGTCGGCGTCGAGGTCGGCCTCCACCGCGGCCGCGAGGGCCTCCTCGTCGTCGGTGACGACGTCGCGGTAGCGCGCCTCGCCGCCCCACCGCTCGACTAACCGCGAGACGGTCAGGCCGTTCGTCTCGATCACCTCGCCCGGGTCGGGGTCGGACTGGACCAGCTCCTCGCCGGTCGGGATCACGGCGACAGTCGGGGGGTCGTACACCGGGACCGCGTCGAGCCCCACCGACTTCAGGAGCCCGAGGTCGGAGGGGCGAAGGACGTGGCCCGCGTCGAAGAGGCGCTGGCCGTCGGCGACGTCCTCGCCGGCCTCGCCGACGTTCTCGCCGGTCGCGACGGCGTCGAACGCCTCGACCTCCTCGCCGACTTCCTCCACCTGTTCGATCATCACGACGGCGTCGGCGCCCTCGGGCACCGCGCTTCCGGTGTGGACCCGCGCGGCCTCGCCGGGCGCGACCGACTCGGCCTCCGTGCCCGCGGCGCGGAGCACCGCCGGCGAGCGGTCGGAGGCGCCGAACGTGTCCTCGGCGCGGACCGCGTACCCGTCCATCGCCGCCCGGTCGTAGCTCGGGACCGGCGCCGGCGCGTCGATCGGCTCGGCGACGACCCGCCCGTCGGCGTCGGCCGTCGGCAGCGACTCGGTCCGGCCGTGCGGCTCGGCGGCGTCCAGCAGCGTCGCCAGCGCGTCCGCGACGCGGGTCCGCCGCTTGAAGCCGGCCTCGCGTCTGTCGTGGCTCATGGGCGTTCGTTTCGGGCCCGCGTGCAAAAACCCCGCTCCCCTGGCGGTCGCCTCGCCGGGCTCCGACCGCGGGCTCACCGCCGTCGCGGTCGCCTCAGGTGATCCACGAGAGGACCCGTGCCGCGCGGTGGGTGCCCTGAATCGCCGCGACCCGGGCGGCCGAGAGCGTCTCGGCGGCCCCTCGCCGCGCCGCGGTCGCGCTCCGGACCGCGCTCGTTCGGGCGTAGTAGCCGGACTTGCGCCCCGCGGCGCCCACGTAGTGCTTCGCGGCCATCCGGATCGGGGCGCGGCGACCGTCGACCGTGGTCGTCCCCTCCCGGATCGCGTCGAGGACGTCGTCGGCGGTGACGTCGGCGACCGATTCGCGCCCGTCGACCGCCACGTCGGTGAACGCTCGGCCGACGTACTCCAGGTGGTGCGCGTCGCTGGCGGCCACGCCCGGGTAGTCGTACTTCGCGGCAAAGCGCCGCGCGCGGCGGTTCCGGTAGCCGGTGAACAGCCACGCGTTGAACGTCTCGACGGCGTCGACCTCGTCGATCCCGTCGCCGTCGGCGACGAGGACCTCCTCGTCTCTCGTCTCCGGGACGGGGATGTTCCGCTGTCGGACGCCGTGACGCGAGCGCTGGAAGGGGTGCGGGACGATCGCGACTCCGCCGCGCTCGTGGATCCACGCGATCGTCTCGTCGTAGGGGCGCCGGCGCGGCGGCATCCGCTCGACGCCGACCGCCAGCAGGTGGCCGTGCGCGGTCGACACCTCGACGCCCGGGATGCCGATCAGGCCGTACTCCGGGGCCAGTTCGGCCGCCCGCTTCGACTCGCCGATCACGTCGTGGTCGGTGATCACGACCGCGTCGAGACCGATCTCCGCGGCGTGCTCTAAGATGAGCTCGATCGGCTCGTGGCCGTCGTAGCTCTCGTCAGAGTGAACGTGGGGGTCGATGCTGACCGTGACGCTGGACACACCCGGAGTAGGCGACGGGAGATACTTAAATGCGCGAAGGACGTCCGACGCTCAGTTATCACGAAACCCTGCCGCGGCGCGCGCCTCCGAGCGGTCGCCCGCGGCGACCGCGAGGAGCGCGTGCGAGGGAGTCAGTCGCCGGAGCGAAGCGGAGGCGACTGACGAGGCTGGGGAGGCGTGAGGCTGCGGTCGCGGTACGGGCTTTGGAGCTGTTCGTCAGCGGTCCGAACTCAACTATTTATAAACAGGCGGCTGGCGCTCTGGAAGAGCTCTGGAAGCGCTCTGGAAGCGCTCTGGAAGGGCTCTCGAAGCGCTCTGCGAGCCGTCCTCGATCGGTTCTCACTGAGCGCGCTCGACTCCGGAAGCGTATCCCGCGACGGACGCAAGTTATAAAACGTTCAGTCGAACAGCCCTCTGATTCTGTCGACGACCGACCCCTCCTCGTCGCTCGCCTCGGACTCCTGGCGCTGTTGTTCCCGGAGCTCGCGGAGCTTCGCGGCCTGGTCGTCGGTCCCCGAGCCGCTCGCGGTCTTCTTCTCGCCGCCCTGGAGCCCCTTCAGCTCCGAGACCGCGTCGTTGACGGTCCCGGACTTCGTCCGGGTCTCCGTGGCGGATCCGGCCAGCTTCTCGCGGTCGACGTCGACGTCGTCCACCGCGCTCGTGTCCAGTTCCAGCCGGCGGGTCTCGGTGCGCTCGACGCCGCCCCACGTCAGCTCCGCGTCCTCCAGCTCGCGCTCGATGTCGGCTCGGACCTCGGCGTCGGTGACCCCCTCGCCGTCGCCGCCCGCGCCCCCGGCGGTCCCGTCGTCGCCGACGCCGCCCGCGGCGGACCCGGCTCCGGCCGCGTCGCCTCCGGCCGCACCGCCGGCGACGCCCGTCGCGCGCTCGACGCGGTGGGCGACCAGCGCGCCGCCGGTCGCGGCGATGACGGCGACGAGCCCGAGAGTGTACACCGCGACCACCTGCGCGCTGTAGTCGGTGTCGGGAACGTTCCAGTAGTACGGGTACGCCCAGGTGAACAGCCCGACGGCGACGAGGGTGATCGCGGTGCCGACGCCGGCGAGGTACACCATCCGCCGGTCGACGGGGAGCAGTACGACGACGCCGAGGAGGAGTGCGGGCAGCCCGACCGCGGCGGCGACGGCGGCGACCTCCCGGACCGCGTACGTCGACAGCGCCTCGGACGGGAGCGTCGCGCTGTAAAAGAAGATCGCGACGCCGACCAGTCCGAGCCCGATCCCGGCGAAGAAGAGCCCGAACCCCGCGTACACGTCGATCGCTCGGTCGGGGTCGCCGACGTAGCGCCGGTAGTACTCCAGCAGGCGGTTCTCCGCGTTCGATTCGCTCATACGGGAGGGTCGCCGCCGACTCTAATGATTGTTACCCCGCGAGCCCGCGGTCGCGCCGCGGGCGGCGCGAAGCCCGACCGCGTCACCCCCGGTCGCGTCGCTCCGCCCGCGTCACCCCGTGCGCTTTTGAGGGCACGGGTCCACCGTTCAGGCGATAGCCCGTGTCACTCGACTGCCCTCGCTGCGGAACGACGCTGTCGACGTTCGCGCTCGGCGGGGCGACGGCGGTCGCCTGCGACGACTGCGGCTACGCCGGCGTCGAGGCCGACCACTCGGGCGAGCCGCGACTCGCCGAGAGCTGGGAGGAGGCGTTCGCGCGCTTTCAGGAGCAACACGACTGACCATGCCGACCATCGAGATCACCGACGACGACCGCGACCGGATCGAGGCGCTCCGCGAGGAACTGACCGCGGCCCACGCCGGGCCGTACGCCTCGGTCGACACGGGGGGCACGCTCGCGTACCTCCTGGACTTGGCCGACGCCGTCGACGACCCCGAACGCGAGGCCGACCCGGCCGCGCTCGGCGGCGATCGGACCGACGAGGCTGCTCGCGCGACCACGGAAGACGAGACGGCGTTCGACCGGGATCGCACGCGCGAGCGGCTCGAGTCGCGCCCCCGCCGGCACGGCGACCCGGACGCCGCCGAGGAGGCGGACCTGTACGAGATCGCGGCCGCGTTCGACGTGACCGGCCGCAGCGACATGACGAAGGCGGAGCTGGTCGACGCGGTCCTCGACGCGGCCGAGTCGCTGTCGGCGGACCCGTTCTCGTGGGTCGACGTCGACCTCGGCGACGACGCGTCCGAACCGGCTCCCTCCGACGAGAGCGAGACGCCGGAGCCGGCGGACGACGGGGCGGAGACCGAGAGCGAGGGCGACGCCGGCGCCAGCCAGCTTAACGCGATGATGAGCCTCCTCGACACCCACGACGACAAGTGGCGGGAGGCGGACGGCGACGCGCGGTACGAGGTCGAACTGCCCGACGGCGACGTCGAGACGGCGCGCACCAAAGACGACGTGCGCGCGGTGCTGTTCAGGAACTACTGACGCGAACCGATGGGACTGCTGTCCAGACTGCGCGCGTGGATCGGCACGGTCTTCGGCGGCGACGAGCGCGGCGAGTCGCCGGCCGAGGGAACCGCTGACGACGAGAGCGGTGCGGATGAGAGCGACGCCGACGGGAGCGACGCGGGCGACGAGCCGACCGGTCTCGACCCGAGCGCCGCGACCGAGACCAGAACCGCGGCGACCGACGACGCCGTCGACGCGCTCCGGGACGTCAGGCGATCGCACGACGGCGCCCCGGCCGGCGGTGAGACGGAGGTCGACGCTGACGAGGTCGACGCTGACGGGGTCGACGCCGACGGGGCCGGCGGCGACGACCGAGACGCGCCCTGATCGCTCCGTCGCCGTCCGCCGCACGAAACGTTAGGTGCCCCGGCCCGAACACCCCCGTATGACCGACCCCAACGACGGCGACCGCGAGGCCGAGAGCGACGCCGACGGCGAGGGTGCGGCCGCCCGCGACCGCGCGTTCGTCGACCGGACGATCGAACTCGCCGAGGAGGCGGTGGAGCGCGGGAACACCCCGTTCGGGGCGCTCCTCGTCGTCGACGGCGAGGTCGTCGCCGAGGCGCGCAACGAGACGCGGACCGAGGACGACCTGGCCGCGCACCCGGAGCTGACGCTCGCGCGGCGCGCCGCCCGCGAGTTGGACCCCGACGAGCGGGCGCGCTGCACGATGTACGCCAGCACGGAGCCCTGTCCGATGTGCGCGACCGGGGTCCACTACGCGGGGATCGACCGGGTCGTCTTCGGCGTCTCGGGCGAGACGCTCGACGGGCTCACCGGCGGCGTCGTCACCGTCCCCTGCGAGGAGGTGATCCGCCGCGCCGGCGGCGAGACGACCGTTGAGGGGCCGATCGCGACCGAGGCCGCGATGGCGCTCCACGAGTCGTTCTACGGGGCCGGACCCGCGGGGGAGTCGTAGCGTGCGGGGTCGACACCCGCCGGCGCGATGACCGGCGACCCCGAGACCGTCGTGGTCGGCGCCGCGGCGATAGACGAGTGGTACGCCGTCAGCAACATCCCCGAGCCGGACGGCGGCGCGTTCGCGGGCGAGGTGACGAGCGCGTTCGGCGGCGTGGGCGCGAACGTCGCCGTCGCGCTCGACCGCCTCGGCCGCGACGTCGGCCTCGTCAGCCGCGTCGGCGACGACGAGTACGGCCGCCGGCCGCGCGAGTACCTCGCCGAGACCGGCGTGGACGCCTCGCGCGTGCGGGTCGGCGACGACCCGTCGACCCGGTCGCTCATACTCAGCGCGCCCGACGGGGAGCGCGCGATCGTCACGACGGGCGAGAGCTTCCGCGAGCTCCGGCTCTCGACCGCCGACCGCGAGGCGATCGCCGCGGCCGACGTCGCCTTCCTCACCGGCTACACGCCCGACGCGGTCTCGCGGGACGTCCTCGGCCTCGTCGAGTCGGCCCGCGACCCGCCCGCGCTCGTCTTCGACCTCTCCGGCCCCGTCGAGGAGCTCGTCGGCCGCGGCACCGAGCCCGAGACGATTCACCGACTCCTCCACGCCGCCGACCTGTTCGTCGCCGGCGACGTCGCCGCCGCGGCCTACTTCGGAGACGAGGCGGCCGCGGTCGAACGGGGCGCGGCCGCGCAGCGGGCGCGAGTCGACGCGGGCGGCGCGGTTCCCGGCGGCGCCGAGGCGGACTGGCCGCGCGCCGTCCTCACGCACGGCGCCGACGGGATGACCGTGATCGCCGACGGAGCGGTCCGGCGGTTCGAGGCGTTCGACGTGGACGTGGCCGACGCGACGGGGGCCGGCGACGCGTTCGTCGCCGGGCTGATCGATCAGTGGGTCGCCGGC
>NZ_NHPE01000132.1:0-7475 GCF_002252895.1 Halorubrum sp. Eb13
TCGGGAGCGCGCTCGGCGCCCGGATCGGCTCCGGGGCGACCGCGTACGTGGACGAGGACGACGTGACGGTCTACTTCGGGCTCATGCTCCTGGTCGCGAGTCTCGCCGTCGCGCTCGGCGAAGTCTCGGCGTGGCTGGCGATGCCGGTCCTCGACCGAGTCAGCTTCGTCCTGCTGATCGGCTCGGCGCTGTTGGTCTGCGCCGTCATCCTCTACCACGGCGCGCTCGCGGTCCGCGGGGGTCGCGACGCCGCACCGTCAGCGTAACGGGACCGACCCGCGAGCGCCCCGGCCCGGCGCCTCACGGCGTTCGCCGGGCCGACCGCCAGCTCTCGAAGAACGCGCCGGCGGGGTGGTAGTCGGGCTCGACGCCCGGCGGCTCCGGCGCGACGAGGTCCCCGTCGGCGTCCGACGGGAGCCGCTTCTCGTACCAGAGGCCGGCCGGCCCGCGGTACAGGTCCGTCCGAACCGCGAGTCGGCGGTGCCAGCGGCGGAACCCGTCGGCCGCGTCAGCGTCGCCGCGCGCCGCCGCCCGCTCCGCGAGCGCCGCGGCCGCCCCGATCGCCTCCGCGAGCGCCCAGCCGTACCGGTCCTCGACGAGCGGAGCCCCGTCGGCGGCGTGGGTGTAGACGAACCCGTTCTCCGTCCAGCCGTGATCGACGGCGGCGTCGAACAGCTCGGCGGCGCGCTCGTCCCAGCCGTCGCCGGAAGGGCCGTCGGTGCCGCCGTCGGCGTCGCCGGAAGGGCCGTCGGCATCGACGGCGCCTCCCGCGCCCCCCGGCCCGTCGGCGTCGTACCGGTCGAGGAGCGCGAGGAGCTTCGCCCACTCCGCGTGGTGACCCGGCTGGTACCCCGGTGGGCGGAACTGATGGCGGGGCTCGTCCGCGTTGTATCCGAAGTCGTGCTCCCACTCGGGGGTGTAGTGCTCCCAGAGGAGCCCGCCCGTCTCGGCGGCCAGATCGACCGTCATCGCCTCGGCGATTCGGCGCGCCCGGTCGAGGTACCGGTCCTCGCCCGTCGCCTCGTAGGCGGCGAGGTACGCCTCGCAGGCGTGCATGTTCGCGTTCTGGCCGCGATACGGCTCTACCTCGGTCCACTCGGCGTCGCAGTCGCTCCGGAGCAGCCCGGCGTCGTCGCGGAACCGCTCCTCGATCAGCGCGTGCGTCGCCGCGACCCCCTCGCGGGCGCCGTCGATCCCGGCCTCCGCGGCGCGGGCGTACGCCAACAGGACGAACGCGTGGCCGTACGCCGATCGGGTGCGGTCGACGGGGTCGCCGTCGGCCGTGACGACGAGCCGATAGCCGCCGTCGTCGCTCCGGTGGGCCTCGCGCAGGAACGTCAGGCCGTGTTCGGCCGCCGGGACGCACCAGTCCGGGCCGTCCGCGAGGGCGCCGAGCGCGAAGTTGGCGGCCGACCGGCAGGTCGCGACCAAGTGTCGCCGGTCGCCGGTGTAGGGATCCCCCGTCTCCGGGTGGAGAAGCCGGTAGCCGCGGTCGGCGAGCGCGTCCGGGTACTGGACGCGCAGCGTCGCGAGCAGCCGCGCACGGTGCGACCGCGCCCGGCGCTCGGCGTCGGTTGACGTCGCGTCGGTCGGGCTCGCGTCGGTCATCGAGTGCAACGAGGACGCGTCAGCGCAAAATGGCTGTCGGCGGTCGCGTCTCCCGACCGGTCCGCTCGGTGACACTCTTCCACACGATATTGTACGAAACACCCAAAACTATTATCACCGCTGGAGGCGTACCTGTGGGTATGAGTTCAACCGAATCCGTTCCCGCGGAGCCGATCCAGCTGTCCGACCCCGACGAGTTCGACGACCTCGTCGCCGAGCACGGCGTGGTCCTCGTCGACTTCTACGCCGACTGGTGCGGCCCGTGCCGGATGATGGAGCCCGCCGTGGAGGCGGTCGCCGCGGACACCGACGCCGCCGTCCTGAAGGTCGACGTCGACGTCCACCAGTCGCTCGCGGGCGAGTACGGCGTGCAGGGTATCCCGACGCTGCTCGTCTTCGCCGACGGCGAGCTCGCCGACCGCATGGTCGGCGCCCAGACCGAGGACGTGCTGACCGACGCGGTCGCGGAGCACGCAGCCTGAATGGCCGACCTCGACGGCGAGGTGCTGACCCGAGACGACGCGATGACGCACCGAGAGCTGCGCGCCGACGTGCCGGCGCTGGGTGAGGCGGCGTACTTCAACTTCGGCGCGCACGGCCCGAGCCCGGAGTACGTCGTCGAGGCCGCCGCCGGGTTCATCGCCGACCACGAGTACGGCTCGGCGACGACCGATCCGTACGGCCACGCCTTCGAGACGTACGAGTCGGTTCGCGAGCGGATCGCCGCGTTCGTGGGCGCCGAGCCCGAGGAGATCGCCCTCACCGAGAGCACGACCGACGGGATCAACCGGATCGCCGGCGCGATCGACTGGGAGCCCGGCGACGTCGTCGTCCGGACCGACCTCGAACACCCGGCCGGGGTCCTCCCGTGGAAGCGGCTCGAACGCGAGGGCGTCGAGGTCCGCGTCCTCGAGACCGAAGACGGCCGAGTCGACCGCGAGGAGTACGCCGAGGCGGTCGCCGACGCGCGCCTCGTCTGCTTCAGCGCGATCACGTGGACCCACGGGACGCGGCTCCCCGTGACCGAGCTCGTCGAAGTCGCGAACGAGGCCGGCGCGTTCACCCTCGTCGACGCCGTCCAGTCGCCCGGACAGGGCCCGTTGGACGTCTCGGCGTGGGGGGCCGACGCGGTCGCGGCCGCGGGCCACAAGTGGGTCCTCGGGCCGTGGGGCGCCGGCTTCCTCTACGTCGACCGCGAGACCGCCGTCGGGCTCGCGCCGCGGACCGTGGGGTACCGCAGCGTCGACGACCCGAACGCCGACGAGATCGAGTACAAGAAGGGCGCGAAGCGGTTCGAGGTCGGCTCGACGACCGCGGCCGCCCACGTCGGCCTCAGCGAGGCGCTCGACGCGATCGACGCGGTCGGGCTCGACGCGATCGAGTCGCGGATCGAGACGCTCACCGACCGGTTCAAGGAGGGCGTCCCCGAGGACCGACTCCTGAGCCCCCGAGAGTTCGAGAGCGGGCTCGTCACGGTCGACGTCGACGACCCCGACGCGACGGTCGAGCGGCTCGCGGAGCGGGACATCGTCGTGCGCTCGTTGCCGCACCCGGACGCGGTCCGCGCCTCGATCCACGCCGTCTCGACCGAGTCCGAGGTCGACCGGCTGGTCGACGCGCTCGCCGCGGAGTGGTGACGGCGGCGGGCCGTCGCGCGGTCCGCAGACGATCGCGGTCCGGCGGACCGGACTCGTTTTCACACTCGACGCTCAAGGCCTCGCATGGGTTTTCACACGTTCGACGTCGACCGAGCGTCGGAGCTGGAGCGTCCGGAAGTCCGGTACCGCTGGGTGTCCGCCGAGGAGCTCGTCGGTCCGCTCGCGGCCGCCGACGTCGAGGTCGTCGCCGACCTCGGCAGCGGCACCGGGTTCTACACCGACGACGTCGCGCCGCACGCCGAGACGGTTTACGGCGTCGACGTGCAGCCCGAGATGCACGACCGGTACCGCGAGAAGGGCGTGCCGGAGAACGTCGAACTCGTCGTGAGCGACGTGGCGGACCTCCCGTTCGCGGACGGCGAGCTCGACGCCGCCTTCTCGACGATGACGTACCACGAGTTCGCGAGCGACGCGGCGCTCGCGGAGCTCGCGCGGACGATCCGGTCCGGCGGGTCCCTCGTCACCTTCGACTGGAGCGCCGACGGCGACGGCGACGGCGGCCCCCCGACCGACGAGCGCTTCGCCGCCGCCGACGCGGTGGCGGCGCTGGAGGCGGCCGGGTTCGAAGTCGTCTCCGAATCGACGCGCACGGAGACGTTCGGCGTCGTGGCCCGGGCGCCGTAGGCGCCGGCCGTCGCGGCCGCGAAATCGCCGTCTCGCGGTCGCTCGCGAACGTCCGTGAAGAAATACCGTTAGGTGCGTCCGGCCCTTAGACGAGGTATGTCCGTTCGCTCCCGCTCGGTCGCGATCGTCGCACTCGCACTGGTCGCGACCCTCGCCGCGCGGCCGGCGGCCGCCCACGTCGACTACGTCACCGAGGGGTCGGGCGATCCCATCGACGCGGTGGCGTTCACCGCCGAGGTGCTCTCGGACCCGTTCAACGCGGCGCTGTTCGCTGGGTCCGGCCTCCTCGTGACCGCCGGGATCGCGGCGTACCTGTGGGTGCGTCCGACGATCGTCGACGTCGTGGTCCTCCGCGAGAAGCTCGCCAGCTACGGCGACCTCGTCGCGTGGATGCTGCGACTCGCCGTCGGCCTCCCGCTCGTCGGCGCCGGCTTCCAAGGGTACCTGTTCGCGCCGACGCTCTCGTTCGACACCGGGGCGAGCCCGCTCCTCCGGGTGCTGTTCATCGGGCTCGGCTTCTGTCTCCTCTTCGGGCTCGCGACCCGGATCGTCTCGACGGTTGGGCTGTTGACCTACGCGTGGGTGTTCCTCGCCGTCGACCCGATCGTCGTCCTCGCGGTGGAGTACGTCCCGGTGTTCGTCGCGCTTGCGATCCTCGGCGGCGGCCGGCCGAGCGCCGACGACATGCTGTTGGAGGTCGCGAGCACGCCGGGGTCGTACTACGGTCGGATCGATCCCGTCCATCACCTGAAGGGGTTCCTGGACGAGTCGACCGCCCCGCTACGGCGGTACGTTCCGACCGTGCTCCGGGTCGGAATGGGGATCTCGTTCGTCTACCTCGGGCTGATTCAGAAGCTCGCCGACCCCGGGAGCGCGCTGCTCGTCGTCGAGAAGTACGGCCTCACGTCGGTCGTCCCCGTCGACGCCGGACTGTGGGTCGTCGGCGCCGGGGTGACGGAGATCGCTGTCGGCGTCGCGCTGATCGCGGGCTTCTTCACCCGCGGCGCGGCCGCGCTCTCGTTCGTGCTGTTCACGACGACGCTGTTCGGGCTCCCCGACGACCCCGTCCTCGCCCACGTCGCGCTGTTCGGCATGGCCTCGGCCGTCTTCACGCTCGGCTCCGGGCCGCTCGCGTTCGACCACTGGTTCGGCCGTCCGGCGCTCGACGACGACGAGGCGGTCATCCCGGCCGACTGAGGGGAGAGGGCGGTCGGCGAGCAGAGGACCGGTTTTAAGACTCGGTCGCCCGCGTAGGGAGGTATGAACGTCGACCTCGGCAACGCACTGGAGACGACGCCCGGACTCACCGACGAGACGCTGGAGCGCCTCGACGAGCGCGTGGCGGACGCGCACGACCGGATCGACGCCGGGATGGACGGAGACGAGTTCGGCTACGCCGCGTTGACCCTGCCGGAGACGACCGACGCGGAGGCGATCCGGGCGGCGACCGACCGGTTCGACCGCCCGGAAGCCGTGCTGACGGTCGGGATCGGCGGGAGCGCGCTCGGCGCGGCGACGATCGCGAACGCCCTCGAGAGCGACGTGGACGCGTACTTCCTCGACAACGTCGACCCCGACGCGGTCGACGCGCTGCTCGACCGGCTCCCGCTCGCCGACACCGTCGTCAACGTCGTCTCGAAGTCCGGGACGACCGCGGAGACGCTCGCGAACTTCCTCGTCGTCCGCGAGGCGATGACGGAGGCGGGCGTCGACTGGACCGAGCGCACCCTCGTGACGACGGGCGAAGAGGGGAACCTCCGGGCGCTCGCCGACGACCACGACCTCCCCGCGCTCGACGTGCCCGACGGGGTGCCGGGGCGCTTCTCCGCGCTCTCGACGGTCGGGCTCGCGGTGCCGGCGCTGCAGGGCCACGACGTCGAGGCCGTGCTGGCGGGCGGGCGCGACGGCATGGCGGCCCTGTCGGGCTCGCTGTTCGAGACGCCCGCGTACGCCTACGGCGCGGCGACGTACGCCCTCGCGGAGCGCGGCGCGCTCACGAACGCCGTGATGCCGTACGCGGAGTCGCTGGAGACGTTCGCGGAGTGGTTCGCGCAGCTGTGGGCCGAGAGCCTCGGCAAGGACGGGCTCGGCCAGACCCCCGCGCGGGCGCTCGGCGCGACCGACCAGCACTCTCAGCTCCAGTTATACCGCGCCGGCCCGCCGGACAAGCTCGTGTCGCTGATCCGCCCGACCGAACGCGCGGAGACGCCGATCCCCGAGACGGACCTCGACGGGCTCGCGTACCTCGGCGGCTCGTCGCTCGGGGAGCTGTTGGACGCCGAGTTCGAGGCGACCGAGGCGAGCCTCGCGGCCGCCGACGTGCCGAACGTCCGCGTCGAGATCGACGGCGTCGGCGAGCGGAGCCTCGGCGAGCTCCTCTACGGGATGGAGGCCGCCTGCGTGCTGTACGGCGAGCTGGCGAGCGTCTCGACGTTCACCCAGCCCGCGGTCGAGTGGGGGAAGAAGGCGGCTCGCGGGCTGCTCGGCGGCGGGGACTTCCCCGAGGCCGACGCCGTGACCGACAAGCGGGAACTGCGCGTCGAGCGGTGAGGCGGCGGGGACTTGCGCGCCGGCGCGTCGCGGGCCGCCACGTCGCTCACCGACGCCGACGCGACGCAGTTCGCCTTCCGGTGCCGATAAACCCCCCCGACCCGTACGACCGCCGATGAGCGAGACGCCGCCCGAACCGATGAACAGCGTCCTCCGTCTCGCGAGCGCGGCGTTCGCGGTCCTCCTCGCGCTCCTCGTCGCCGGCGCGGTGACGACGCCCGTCTCCGAGTTCGCCGTCTCGCTCGGGCTGGTGGGTGAGGGGACGACCGGCCTCCAGGTGTTCCGGACCCTGCTGCAGTTCGTCGGGTTCCTCGTCGCGGTCGTCGGCTACCTCGCGATCACCGACCAGTGGGGGCTCGTCGGCGTCTCCCGGCCGACGCTCCGGGACGCCGGGCTCGTCCTCGGCGGCGGGCTCGCCCTGTTCGCGTTCCAGTACGGCGCGCTGTTCGTGCTCGGGGAGATCGGGCTCACGACCGGACAGAACCAGGCGGTCGTGCCAGACGGCGACCCGGTGACGTACTACCTCGTCATGGTCGCCGTCTCGCTGTTCGTCGTCGGACCGGTCGAGGAGGCCCTGTTCCGGGGCGTCGTCCAGGGCGGGCTCCGGCGCGCGTTCGACGCGGCCCCGGCGATCCTGCTCGCCAGCCTCGCGTTCGGGCTGGTTCACCTGCCCTCGGTCTCGGGGAGCCCCGGCCAGCGGTGGGCGTACGTCGCCGTCGTCGTCGTGCTCGGCGCGGTGCTCGGGGTCCTCTACGAGCGCACGGAGAACGTGGTGGTGCCGGGCCTCGCGCACGGCGTCTACAACGCCGTCATTTACGTCGTGCTCCTCGCGCAGTCGCTGTGAGACGTCGCCGCCGCTGATGGGAACGCTCCAAAATCCCCAGCCGCTCGGTCGTATGTGGTTGACCGCAGATCATCGACGAACATCTCCAAAGCCCCAGCCGTGAGGCGGTCGCACGCTCGCTGTGGTCCTCGCTCAGTCGCTGGCGCTCCCTCGCTGCGGTCCTTGCGTCCCCTCCGACCGCCTCACGGCTG
>NZ_NHPE01000103.1:0-4282 GCF_002252895.1 Halorubrum sp. Eb13
CTCGCTGCGCTCCTCAGTCGCTCGTCCCACTCGCTCCCTGCGGTGCTTGCGTCGCCTCCGCACTCCTCGCGGCTGGGGCTTTGGAGTGGTTCACCGTCGAAGCAGTTATTTAAAAGAGAACGACTGATGCGTCCGAGACGTTTATCCCCGATTCGTATTCAGGCGCTGCCGTCGACGAACTGGTCGGCACCCTCGTAGAACCAGTAGCCGTTCTCGCGCATCACGCGGCCGAGCTCCTGGTGGAACTCGACGAAGTCCGCGAACTCCTCCTTCTCGACGCCCTCGAAGATCTCCTCGACGGAGACGACCGTCTCGTAGTCGATCCGGATCGGGTGGTCCCCGTACTGCTCGACGTACTCCGCGGTCGACAGCGGGAAGTCCTCCTCCTCGTCGATCTTCTTCGCGAGCACGGCGTGGCCGTACTGCCGCCTGCCCTCGCTGCCCTGCTCGCCGTCGGGGTCGTGTGGCCAGTCCATACCCTCCGTTTACCGTGCCGCAGGAAAGTCGTTGCGCTCCGCCGGACTCCCCGTCGACGCGCCGCTGCGTCCCCTCGGCACACCGGCAGCCGACCGCGACGTACATGACGATTAATTGAATTGTACCATAATTTATTAACTATCTATGTAACGGAAAAACATTTAGAATACTCGAAGCTTTCCGTTAGGTTGGATCACATCATGAAAGCTGTTGTTTATCAAGGCCCGTACGACGTGGCCGTAGAAGAGGTAGATGACCCGGAGATCGAACACCCGAACGACGTCGTCGTCGACATCACGACGTCGTGTATCTGCGGCTCCGACCTGCACATGTACGAGGGTCGGACCGCGGCCGAGGAGGGGATCGTGTTCGGCCACGAGAACATGGGGATCGTCTCCGAAGTCGGTGAGGCCGTCTCGACACTGGAGGAGGGAGACCGCGTGGTGATGCCGTTTAATGTCTCCTGCGGGTTCTGCCAGAACTGCGAGGAGGGGTACACCGGCTTCTGTACCAACGTCAACCCCGGCTTCGCCGGCGGGGCCTATGGCTACGTCGCCATGGGGCCGTATCCGGGCGGACAGGCCGAGAAACTCCGCGTCCCGTACGCGGACCACAACGCGCTGAAACTGCCCGAGGGGCGCGAACACGAGGACGCGTTCTCGCTGCTCGCGGACATCTTCCCGACCGGCTGGCACGGCACCGAACTGGCGAACCTCCAGCCCGGGGAGTCGGTAGCGGTCTTCGGCGCCGGGCCGGTCGGGCTGATGGCCGCGTACAGCGCGAAGATCAAGGGCGCGGCCGAAATCTACGTCGTCGACCAGGTCCCGAGCCGACTGGAGCTGGCGGAGGACCACTGCGACGCGACCGCCATCGACTTCTCCGAAGGCGACCCGGTCGACCAGATCATCGAGGAACACGGCGGAATGGTCGACAAGGGCGTCGACGCGGTCGGGTATCAGGCGACCGACCCCGACAACGTCGACACCGAGACGGAGGACTACTCCTATCAGCCGGCCAAGGAGAACCCGGCGGTCGTGATCAACAACCTCATCCGCGTGGTCCGGCCGACGGGCGAGCTCGGCATCCCCGGCCTCTACGTCCCTGAGGACCCGGGCGCGCCCGACGACATGGCCGCGCAGGGGCGGCTCGGTATCGACTTCGGGAAGTTCTTCGAGAAGGGCCTCAAATGCGGCACGGGCCAGTGTAACGTCAAGTCGTACAACCGGTACCTCCGCGACATGATCATCGAGGGACGTGCCGACCCGAGCTGGGTGGTCTCGCACCGCGTCGACCTCGAGGAGGCCCCGGAGATGTACGAGGCGTTCGACGCCCGCGAGGAGGGCGTCACGAAGGTCCTCCTCGAACCCTGAGTCGCCGAGGCGCCGCCTCGCATCCGCTGTTCCGATTTTTCCGCCACCGATATCAGGTCCGGAGCCACGCCTTCGGGTGCTCCGCCCGGAGATGCGACTGGTACCGCGAGACGAGCTCCGGATACCCGTCCGCGACGCAGTGCCAGCCGCAGTGCTCGCAGCGCCGCTCGACCGCCTCGTCGTCGCTCTGAACGTGTCCGCCCCGCCTGTATGTGACCATAGTGGAGTGTCGCCGCGGCCGAGCCACGTCGATAGCTACCGTACGTCACGGACGGGGTTCACTCTGTCGGCGGACCCGAAATGCGCGACCGCCGGCGCTTCTCGGACGCGCAACCGCCCGAGCCCCTGAGACGCGCGACCGCCCGCGCTCCCGACAGTCGCTCTCACCACGGTCGGCGAAACCGGTATGTCGCTCCCTCGCGTGGTCACCCGTATGTGTAAGTACTGTAACTGGGCGTTCCACGACGGGTGGGGCGAGCTGCTGAAGTACGACGACGTCTACCAGTCGGCGGTCGGCACCGAGACCGAGTCCACCCACGGGTTCCACGAGGAGTGGGACGACTTACAGGCCGAACTGGGAATCTGAGCCCGACCGACTCTCGGGACCGATTCAGATCGGGAACGCGCTCGCTCCCTCGACCGCCTCGGGGTCCGACGCCGCCAAGTCGTCGAGTTCTCGCCGGATCCGCGACTCCTCCATCTCGCTGCCGATGAACACGAGCCGCGTGCGGCGGTCGTCGTCCGGTCCCCACTCGCCGATCGGCCCCGCCTGCACCGAGGGGCCGGCCTGACTCACGCCGATGACCTCGTCGGTGCCCGCGACGTTCGCGACGCCCTTCGCCCGCACGATGGCGCCGTCCCAGTCGTCGAGCCAGTCGGCGAACGGCTCCGGGGCGAGGGCGTTCGCGGAGCGGTAGACGAACGAGTCGACCCCGTGGGCCGCGGCGGCGCCCTCGGCGTGGTCGTGATCGTGGCCGTGAGCCTCCTCCTCCCCGCCGTGCCCGTCCGCCTCGCTTTCCGCGAGCGCGCGTTTCCACCCGGGCGACCGCTTGGCCGTCTCGAAGTCGAACCGTCCCGTGCCGAGCACCGCTCCGGGGTCGACCTCGGAGTAGCTCGTCCGGACCCGTTTCGCCCGCGGGCCGATCCGGTCGGCGACCGACTCGATCTCGTCGAGGACCTCGTCCGGGACCATGTCCGTCTTGTTCAACACGAGGACGTCGCAGAACTCGATCCCCTCGACGAGCACGTCCGCGAGGGGTCGGTCCGCGGCCGGCTCCCCGTCGCCCGGCAGGCTTTCGCCGGCGTCGAACTCCTTCCAGAACCCGTAGGTGTCGAGGACGGTGACCATCGTGTCGAGCCGGAAGCGTTCGGTGGGGTCGATCTCGGAGGCATCGGTCCCCTCCGTGAACGCCCGCGCCACCGGGATCGGTTCGGAGATGCCCGACGACTCCACGAGGAGGTAGTCGAACTCCCGCGACTCCGCGAGCGTCGCGGCCTCGCTCAGCAGGTCGTCCTGGAGTCGACAGCAGATACAGCCGTTCGAGAGGTCGACGATCCCCTCCTCGTCGTTCTCGCGGGCGACCAGCTCCGCGTCGACGTTCACCTCGCCCATGTCGTTTAAGATGACGGCGATCCGCCTGTCGCCGGGGTTCGCGAGCAGGTGGTTCACCATCGTCGTCTTCCCGGCGCCGAGGTACCCGCTGAGGACGGTCACGGGGATCCGGTCGTCGTCGCTCATACGTATTATCGTGAGACGTGCTATCAGTATGAAACGATCGATCGGTGGGATCGTCCCGTCACAAAGCTTACCTCGCCCGCCCGGCCGTTCCCCGCCATGCGCCGCAGAGCCCTCCTCGCGACTGCGACGGCCGTCTCGACCGCCCCCCTCGCGGGCTGTCCCGTGCCGCCGTGGGGAGAAGTCCCCGACACCGTCGACGGCGCCGAACTTACGCTGCGCCGCGAACACACCGGGGAGTTCGAATCCGACGAACCGAATCCACACGACGCCGCCGTCCTGATCCGCGCGGTCGACGCCGACCCGCCGCGGCTCACCGTCAGGGGACGGCTGCTCGACGGCTCGCGAGAGTGTTATCGGATCGAGCTGATCGAAGCGACGCTCGACGCCGACCGCCTGCTGGTCCGGTTGACCGCCGAAGACGACCCGGACTGGGACGAGGAAGCGTGTCCGGACGTCGCCGTAGCCCACCCCTACGAGGTCATAATCGAGTTCGCGGAGGCGCCGGTCCCCGAGCGCGTCGAAGTCCGCCACAGCGACGAGACGATACTCGACGAACGGGTGTGATCGACAGAGAAACGCCGGATCGAGCTCACGCTTTTATACATATCCGGCAGCGGCGCGTGCCTGCGAGGCCGCGCCCGCGGCCGAGCCGCGAGGGACCTTCGGTCCCTCTGGAAGCCGGCGCTACGCGCCGGCG
>NZ_NHPE01000029.1:0-3425 GCF_002252895.1 Halorubrum sp. Eb13
AGATGTGTATAAGAGACGGTATCTGAACACGAGGGTTGGTCGCCGTTCTCATCGGCTGTGTCTTCTTCTGTGGCAACGGCTACAACGATTGTTCTGAAAAAATGGAATCCTATGTGGTATCGTTCGTAGTAGAAAGAGGCCTCTGTCGAAATCCTCAGAGTCTGGTAGAACTCGAGTGCTGTATACAGAGAGTACATACAGCACAGCGATACTGTTCGAGAACTCGGGTCGCCACCGAGAGTGTATGGTACAACACGGACAGTCAGTTCACGCTCTTCGACAGCTCAGCCCCCGCCTTGAATTTTATCTCATCCGACGCACTCGAAGCGTTCACCAAGTGTAACACCGGCGCATCCACCGCCACGTGCGTCACAACCCGATACGTCTCCCCCTTTTCACTATCGACTCCGGACGTCATTCCCGGGAGCCTCCCACCGAGCCCTTCGATAGTGATGTCGCCGCTTCTGTCGACTCCGCCCAACTCAATCCGCGCGCCCCGCAGAGCCCGCTCACTCACCCCTGCTCGCGCCACTCCATCACCGAGCCCATCACTGTCGAGATCGCCGAGACGGTCGAGTCCAACCGGGACCACCTGTGCTGCCCCCACCATCGACAACACCGTCGTCGAATTCTCGTACAACGCAGCATCATCGATAATCCATCCACCTGAGTAGATGAGCTGCCCATCGTTCAGCCCTCGACCCACGTACATGAGGGCTGGAACCGGCTCCGGACAACCCGGTGGCTGAACCATTACCTGCGCTACTGTCAGGTTGAGCAACCGACCCTGCTGAGTAATTTCCACAGGTACGTCATCCATTTTCTTTGCCCACGCATCCAACCCCTCCGGCTCGAACGGCTCACCCTCAACCGGACACACCACAACAGATGTACCAGCTTTAGCAGACGGTGGAGAGTTCGTCACAACAACGTGGCCGTCAGCAGCGCGCTCAGCCACGAGTCCACCGCCCGTCGCCACAGGCCCCGTCATCTCCGCAACGAAGTGGGGCGTTGCCCCGCATACCGCACCCGGGGACACAGTGGAGTCGTCATCGTCACAATCACCACTCTCATCCGGACCACTCAAACCAGCCGAATTTGACCCCCACGCGTAGAGTTGGCCCTCACCATCAGACCGACCCGTCAGGTAGGCGAAGAGCCGCTCCGGCGTCACCGCTTCCTCGATACTCCCGTTTCCACCCGGAACCTCAGCATCGGGCAAACACACAGCGAACCGCTCCGCAACAACAGGCTTCTGTTCAAGATACCTGAAAAGCTCCGCCTGCTCTCCCGGACTGAACAACCCGGATGAGTCAAACTCGACTGGTGGAAGCAAGTAATCCCCGACGAGGATGTCGTTCCCGCCACCACCGTCAAGACCGAACGCCGCCCATTCGCCGTCCTGAGCGTACTCCTGCGCTCGGACAACGTCTGCCTCCCTATCTGCGACGTTCGCCAGTGCCGCGACACAGGACTCGTCTGAACACCGCTCCAGCACTGCCCGCATCTCGGCCAGCACCGCTTCCATATCACCCAACACCCCAGTAATCTCTTTCTCCGTTTCCGGATTCCGCCCCGTCCGCGCACTCCGCTTCGAAATTGCTGTCGCAGCCGCAGTCGTCGCCTCTTGGAGCTGTGCGTCAAGTCGGAAGACGCGCCGGAACGTCTCGTCGTCTTCGTCGATATCGTCGTCGATGATATCGCTGGGTCCCGCGATACTCCGATTACTCCGGGGCGTATTATAGTCCTCACCGCGAACGTCGTCGTCAACGCCATCGGCATCGGCATCTCCATCCCCGTCAGGAGCCCGGATAATTGACTTGTCACTCCGAGAGTTGTTGTAGTTCGCCGCGGCGAGCGCGGTCGAAGTCACCCACCCTTCCAACTCAACTCGCCCGGCCACCGTTGGAGTCAACCGAGCCACGTGCGGGCCTTCCGGTGCCATCTCGAAGGTGACTTCCGTGTCATCGTCGTTCCAATCCGCACCTGCGAACACTGCCGCAGGCGACGACCCTGTGTTCGTGACTGACGACGCGACTTGGCTCAGACAGCCACTTAGCGCGCCGATTGCGACGGCGCCGCTCGCTGTGAGTAACGCCCGTCTGCTCGTGGTAGCACGTCGCATGCTATTTGCGTGACTATCACGTCGTCGTGAATTCATAATCGTACAGTAGAGGTGATACGTTATTATAAGCTTTCTTATAATTGTAGTATTCGTATGAATTAGCGTGCGGCAGATTCGCGCTCTGTACTTTGCACGTCTCTAAGAGCATATCACCGATTGTGGATTTCAACAGAGCCGCTCTAACAGAAGGGCCAATAGACGTTTTCGGGCGACTACTCGAAACTCCGTCGTTGGTCCGTTGATGAGGTAACCCCACATAGAGGCGTGCAAGCCACTCGACGGGTGTTGGAAGTCATCGTCCGTCCAGACGAGACGATCGTGTCTCGCGGCGTCCATGCCGACAGCGATCACGTTGGCTTTTCGCGATCACCTGTCTGGATCGCCGGCGGCAACCATGCGGACCTCTTCCGGCAGAAATGTACGGTCAACGACCGGATCGTCATCGTCGTCATGGACGACGAGCTGTCCGCTTTCAGAACAAAGCTGTGCTGCGACCCGATCGCAGGCGTCGGTCCACGAACTCGTGGGAAGCAGCACACCCATCGAAACGCTGGAATAGAAAGCCCTAGAGACAGCCCCTCGCGAAACCGGCGGTCAGAGCTCCGGGGTTCCCGAGGCGTCGGCTGGTTCCGTTGACCTCCTGTCCACACCCCTTTGTTCGTCTCGCAGCTGGAGGTACGAAGCCGCAAGAATGCCATAATACGGGGCTAAGAAGGCTGCAGTGACGACGGCAACGATCGCTTCGCTGGCGACCGGGATGCCGCCGTAGTCAAGCAGGGGTGCAATTCCCCCGATGACACCGCCGAACACCGTCGTCAGGACGACAAGGGCGAAGAGTTTGAGTCTGGACCCGCTGGCGAGTCCCCAGCTCCGCTTGAGCCCGTCGATTACACCGCGGTCCTCGACGGCGATGGTGAACACGATGAACAGGAAAGATGTCGCTAGGAACAGTCCTGGGAGGATGAAAAACAGGGTTCCGACGAATACTGAAACGGAGACCAAGATCCCACCGATCAGCATTGCGAGCGTTGTACGGCCGAGTCGCCGCGTGGCGTCGACTGGTCTCGTGGATATCTTGTCTTGTGGCTGGATCATCGTGCGAGCGATTATGACGAAGAACGCCGCGGAGAGGATAACGAGCGCGGCGAAAATGGCGAGTGCGCCGGCCCCGGAGACTGGAAGTCCGAGCCCGGCAGTCAACCCTGCTTGTGTAGTGAGACCGGCTGGGAGGTACGACGAGACAGCCGTATTAACAGCTGCCTGAGTACCGATCTGAACGATCTGCTCTGTTGAATCCGCA
>NZ_NHPE01000026.1:0-21980 GCF_002252895.1 Halorubrum sp. Eb13
CGACTGCGTCGCCGGCGACGGGGTGATCGATGCGCGGTAGCGACGACCGCGGCGTCAGCACCGTGGTCGCGACGATTCTCATGGCCGCTATCGTCGTGATAATCGCGGCGAGTATCGGCGTCACAGTTTTCGATATCGGCAGCGCGCTCACGGAACCGCAGGAGCCGCGCGCGTTCGGTGACACCGAGGTGACGCTCGGACCCGAACACCGGGCGTGGGGCGGGTGGAACTCACGGGTCAGCGATCCGCCCCGAGGCGACGTCGACGTCGTCCGCATGGAGTACGTCGCCGGCCCGTCGTTCGAGGGCGACGAGGTGGGTTCGATACTCGTCCGCTGGGAGGGCGGTGACGGCGAGGGCGGACAGGTTCGCTTCCTGAACCCGAACCTGTTCGACGAGGACTCCGAACAGGAGTTTCACTCGCAGAACGTCGGTGAGTTCTGTACCGGCGATTTCGCGGTCGGCGACGCGTTGACCGTCCGGATGGTCCACAATCGGTACCAAGAGGACGGGGAGACTGGGGTCGACGGTCCGCCGTACGAGTACGTCGAATCGGGTCAGAACGACGTTGCCGGCGGCGCCGGCGACGAGCCGTTCTTCCGCGTCGAGAACAGGTACCCGATCGAGTTCAGCGGCGACCGTCCGATGGAGCCCGGCGACTCCGTCGAGATCCGCTTCATCGGCGTCGAGGAGGAGCAGCCCATCGCGCGTACGACGGCGGTCGCGACCGCGGCCACCGACGGACCGACCGAGCGGGACAAGCCCGGTTGCGACGCCTGACAGCCGCGTCCCCGACGCCCGCTCCACCGATGGCCGGCGTTACTTGAACCGGAACGTCTCCAGGTTCTTCGGCGCGAACGTCCGCATGTTGTAGTCGTGGTACAGCGCCGAGGAGAGGTCCTGCACGGAGCGCTCGTCGCCGTGGACGCACAGCACCTTCTCCGGCCGCGGGTTCATCGTCTTCACGAAGTTCTCTAACCCCTGCCGGTCGGCGTGGCCGGAGAAGCCGTCGACGACCTCGGTCCCCATCTCTAGGGTGAGCGTGTCGCCGCGGCTCCCGCCGCCCCAGCCGTCGACCGGGATCTCGTCCCAGCCGTTCTGGATCCGGCGGCCGAGCGTTCCCTGCGCTTGGTAGCCGACGAAGACGAGGTTCGAGTCCGGGTCGGGGCCGATGTGGCGGAGCCACGACATGATCGGCCCGCCCTCGATCATCCCGGAGGTGGAGATGACGATGCACTCGTCGCCGTCGGCGACCTCCTGTCGCTCGTCCTCGCCGGCGTCGATGTGGTTGAACTGCTCCGCGAGGAACGGGTTCTCGTCGTCGTGGAAGATCCGGTCGCGGAGGTCGTCGCGGAGGTATTCGGGGTAGGTCGTGTGGATCGCGGTCGCCTCCCAGATCATCCCGTCGAGGTGGACGGGCATCGTCGGGATCTCGCCCTTCCGCATCGCCTCCTCTAAGACGAGCATGATCTCCTGGGAGCGCCCCACGGCGAACGCGGGGATGACGACCTTCCCGCCCTGCTCGTACGTCTCGTTGATGACCTCCTTGAGCGCCTCCTCTGAGTCGGCCTGGTCGGTCTGGTAGTCGTCGCGGCCGCCGTAGGTTGACTCCAGCACGAGCGTCTCCACCCGCGGGAAGTCGTTGACCGCGCCGTTGAACAGGCGGGTGTCCTCGTAGTGGATGTCGCCCGAAAAGGCGACGTTGTAGAGCCCGTCGCCGATGTGGAAGTGCGTGACGGCGCTCCCGAGGATGTGGCCCGCGTTGTGGAAGGTGAGCTTCACGTCGGGCGCCACGTCGGTGACGTCACCGTACTCGAGCGGAATGGTGTGTTTGATCGCCTCGCGGACCTGCGCCGATTCGTACGGCGGCGTCCGCCCCTCCTTGGCGGCGACGTCGAGGTAGTCCAGCGTGAGCAGGCCCATCAGGTCGCGGGTCGGCTCGGTCGTGTAGATCGGGCCGTCGTAGCCGTACTTGTACAGGAGGGGGATCAGCGCCGAGTGGTCGAGGTGAGCGTGCGTGAGAACGACGGCGTCGAGCGTCGCCGCGCCGGCGCCGAGCGCCTCGGGGACCTGCAGGTACGGCACCTCGCCCTCCGCGCCGGGCTTGTCGCCGCAGTCGATGAGGATCCGGGTCTCGGGCGTCGAGAGGATGAACGCGGCGCGGCCGACCTCGCGACAGCAGCCGAGCGTCGTGATCCGGACCCACTCGTCGTCGGACATCTCCTCGCGGTGGATCTGGCGCCCGACGCGCTCGAGGATGTCGCGGCGCTCCTCGCGCTCGGTCTTCAGGAAGCCGCGCACGTTCGAGACGGTGGAGGACTCGATGGGCGGCGTCCGAACGACTTCTGGGGTCCAGCCGACCTCCTGGGTGATCTCCCGCAGCGTGGAGCCGCGTCGGCCGATCACCATCCCCGGCTTCTCCGCCTCGATGACGACCTCGCCGGTGTCCTCGTGGAAGTCGAGGTCGGTGACGCCGGCGTCGTCCGGGATCACCTCGCGGACCTCCTCCTCGGCGCGGGCCGGCGGAGAGAGGGCGCTGGGGTCCGGGCGGACCGTGATTCGTTTCCGGAGCTTGGAGGCGAGCCGGCGGATCAGGTCGCCGTCGCCGGCGAACCGCTTCGGGTCGCGGGTGTAGACGACCAGTTCCGGGCCCTCGTACTTGACGTCGGTGACCGTGATGTCGTTCGGAATCTCCTGTTCGATCTCTGATTTCAGTGTATCGAGCTGCTTGTCGACTTGACTCATATCTTACCGCGGGTAGTCGGGGTCGCCGCCGCCGTCGAACGCGTCCGCGCGCCGGTACGTGGCTCGTCGCCGAACGGTCGACCGTGACGGGGTAGGCATAGTGGTAGTACTGTCCGTAGGTGGTACCGTGCGGGAACAGCCAGCGAAAACCCGCTTAGGTGGACGTATACCCCCGTTATTATAAAACCCTTCGCAAAGGGCAAGCCCCTTGCCCGGCGGTGGCGTTCGAATCCCCATGCGCGTTACCCCCGAAACGGTCCGCGACGAGCGCGCGTGGGTCCGCGACCGCGCGCCGGTCGTCGTTCCCCTGATCAACGAGACCCGCGAGCGACTGGGGACGCTGTTCGAGACGGACGTCGCCCCGGTGAGCCGCGAGGCGTACCGCCGCGAGGTCGACGCCGTCTTCGCCGACGGCGAGGTCGCGGTCAACGTCGCCGGCTGCGTCGCGCTCCTCCGTGACCTCGACGTCGCCGACGACTACCCCGGCTTCGTCGTCGACGAGGCCCTCGGCCGCGAGCTCGCGGCGACGCTCGCCGGCGGCCGGCCGCTCTCGCTGCTCGGGCAGGCGACGTTCCACTTCGTCGACGTTCACGTCAGCGAGGACGAGACCGCGTCGGGCGACGACGCCGGCACCGCCGGCGCCGACGACCTCGACGCGGCGCTCGCCGCCGGCTTCCAGACGCGGCTCCCGGGCTGGGAGTGGCGGGAGGGAGAGAGCCCGTTCGCGGTCGCGCCGGGCCGCGACGAGTCGGGGACCGGCGGCCCGGAGCGGGGCGGCTGACGCTACGACGTGAATTTCAGGACGAACTCGTAGCCGCGGTCGAGCACCGCGTCCGGGAGGAAGCGCGCGAGGACGCCGACGCGGGCGGCGGTGCCCGGTTGCACGCGCGCGGGCGGTTGCGTCGCGCTCGCGACATCGTAGATCGCGCCGGCGACGACTTCCGGCTCGACCGCGCCGGGACCCCCGCCGCCGACGAGCTTCGCGTCCTCGAACAGCGCGTAGAACTCCTCGTAGGCGCCGGAGCGGTCGTCGTCGCCGTTCGACGCGCCGCTCCCGCCCGCGTCGTCTCCGTCGCCCTCGCCCCCGTCCGAACCGACGCCCGCCTCCGCCTGCGCGCGCTTCGAGAAGTTCGTCTTCACCGGTCCGGGCTCGACCACGACGACGTCGATCCCGTGCTCGGCGACCTCGTTGCGGAGCGCGTCGGACATCGCCTCGACCGCGAACTTCGAGCCGCTGTAGACGCCGCCCCCGGGGAACGAGACGCGCCCGGCGACCGAGGAGACGTTGACGATAGTCCCGTCGCGCTCGCGGCGCATCGCCGGCAACACCGCCTTCGTGAGCCGGTGCGGCCCGTACACGTTCACGTCGAACTGCTCGTGGACCGCCGCCGTCGACACGTCCTCGATCGGGCCGAACTGGCCGTACCCCGCGTTGTTGATCAGGGCGTCGATCGCGCCCTCCTCGTCGAGGATCCGGTCGACGACGCGGTCGACGTCGGACTGGTCGGTGACGTCCAGGGTGGCGAGCTCGCAGCCCGCCTCGCCGAGCGTCTCGATGTCGGCGGGGTTCCGCGCGGTCGCGTACACGGTCCACCCCTCGTCGTTGAACGCGTGCGCCGCGGCGCGGCCGATACCCGAGGAACAGCCGGTGATGAGTACCGTCTTCTGCACGCGTCGTCGGTCGGCCCCCGACGGCATAACTCTCCCGACCCGAGCGCCGGTCTCCCCCGCGACGCCCGGAGCAGGATTCGCGTCACAGCTCCTCGGTCCGGATCCCCATCGCCCGCGACGCGGGCGCGGTCCGCTCGAACCCCCACCGCTCGTAGAAGCCGTCGACGTCGGCGAGGAGGTCGACGTACGCGCCGTCCGGCGCGTTCGCGCGGAGCCACGCGACGAGCGCGTCCATCATCGCCGTTCCGATCCCTCGCCCCTGATGCGGCTCCGCGACGGCCGTATCCGAGAGGTGAAATATCGATCCGCCGTCCCCGACGATCCGCGCCATTCCGACCGCCGACCCGGTCTCGGTCTCGATGACGTGAACGCCGTGCGTCGTGTTCGGGAGCCCCCGTTCGACCGCCTCTCGCGACCGGTCGCTCATCTCGGCCTCCCGCCGGAGCCGCCGGAACGCGTCGACCGACGGCGTCGTCTCTCGCAGCTCGTAGCCGGCCGGGAGCGCGTGGCCGTCCCGTCCCGGATCCGGCCCGTCGGACTCGACCGCGTGGTCGTCGCTCATGGGTCCCCGTTCGCGCCTCGAAAAATGGACGTTTCGACCCGGGGCGACCCGACCTTACTCCTCGTCGGCGTCGCCGGCGTCGTCGGCGTCGTCCTCGTCCTCCTCGCTCTCGAGCAGGTCCCGCTCGTCGAGGATCGATTCGATCTCCTCGTTCGACCGCTCGGTGTAGCCGTCGTCGTCGTCGACGGTGATCGTGGCGACGCCGACGCCGTCGGGCGCCAGTTCGCCGTCGTTCGACTGCGCGAGGGTGTCGAGCGCGAGCCCGACCGCCTCGTCGGTGGAGATACCCTCCTCGTACTCCTCCTCTAGGTAGTCGCGGAGGTCGCTCCGGTCGGAACCGATCGAGAGCGCCTGCCACTCGTAGGGGGTGCCGGAGGGGTCGGTCTCGAAGAGTCGCGGCTCGCCGTTCTCGATCCCACCGACGATCAGCGCGACGCCGAAGGGGCGCGCGCCGCCGATCTGCGTGTACTGCTGGATGTGGTCGGTGATGTTCTTCGTCAGCGTCTCGATGCCGACCGGCTCGCCGTAGCGCAGGCGGTTCACCTGCGCCTGCCGGCGCGCGAAGTCGATGAGTTGGCGGGCGTCGGCGACGTGACCGGCGCTCGCGACGCCGACGTGGTCGTCGGCCTTGTGGAGCTTCTCGATGCTCTCCGGCTCCATCAGCGGGGAGCGGGCGCGCTTGTCGGCTGCGAGGACGACGCCGTCCTCGGCGCGGACGCCGACGCTTGCCGTCCCGCGTTTCACCGCCTCCCGGGCGTACTCGACCTGGTAGAGCCTGCCGTCGGGAGAGAAGATGGTGATTCCTCGGTCGTACGCCTGCTGTTGGGATTGGCCCTGCATGATATCACTCGATGTCGAACGCCGCCGCGCCGACGTAACCCGACCCGACCCACACGTCGCACGCGTCCTCGCGCACGACTGCGGGTCGCTCGGCGTCCCCGAACGCGACGTCTCGCTGTGTTGAATTAGCGCCCGCGCGACGCATATATCTTTCCTCACAGGCACGCACCGTCCCCGAGATCCCACGGACGTGGATCCCGACCGGGTCGCCGTCGACCTCGCTCACGCAGGCGATCGCCGCGCGCGCCTCGGCGACGTGGCCGTGCCGGACTTTGACCACCGCTTCCCCGGTCCCGTCACCGTGCATGAACGAGAGCAGGGTCAGGTCGGCGTCGGCGCTCCCCGCGTCGCCGATCAGGTTGCCGGCGGCGTACCAGAGCGCGCGCTGGAACGCGCGGCGCCCGAGGTCGGCGTCGGGCCACGTCTCGATCCCGACCGCGAGGTACCGCCACCGCGGCCGGAGGTGCTTCGGGAGGTGTTTCACGGTGTGGTCACCCGGAGCGCTCGGCCCCGGGCTCGCCGTCGCTCCGGTCGCCGAGCCGCTCCGCGACGATCACGGCGACTTGGTCGTGGACGCGCTCGACCGCGGTCACCGCGAACCCCTCGGCGGTGAACGCCTCGACGAGGGTGCCGACGGTGGCGGGGTCGTCGACTTCGGGACCGTAGAACGGCGCCTCCGGGTCGGGCCCCTCGAAGAACGCCACGTCGCCGAGGACGATCCGGCGGGCCCCCGTCGCGGCCATCTCGCGGATCGCCTCGCGCTTCTCGTCGTCGCCGAGGTGGTGGAGCGCGAAGTTCGAGGTGACGATATCGATCCGCTGACCGGGGTCGACCTCGGGCTCGCGGAACTCGCCGTACGCGAACTCGACGTTGGCGAGGCCGCGCTCCTCCGCCTTGCGTCTCCCCTCGTCCATCATCCCCTCGCTGATGTCGCGGGCGAGCACCCGCTCCGCGTCGGGCGCGAGCGCCAGCGAGATGGCGCCCGTGCCCGCGCCCAAATCGAGGACGACGTCGTCCGGGTTCGGGTCGGCGTACTCGACGACGAGGCTCGCGCAGGCGTGGTACTCGTCGCTCTTCGAATCGTCGTACTCGGCCGCCTTCTCGGAGAAGCGCGCCGCGTGCTCCTCAACGCTCTTCTTCATACCTGCCACGTCGGACCCCCGGCTCTATGAAGGCCTCGGAGCGCCGCTCCCGGTTGCGCGCCGCGATAGCGCCCCACGCCCGGAGCCCGTCCCGTACCCACTCCGGGTCGAAGCCGACCGCCTCGGCGGCGGCGACCAGCTCTCGGGGCGCCCGGAGCGCGAGGTGGGACCGCGCGTTCGCGCTGACGACGTGGGGCGCGTCGTAGTAGGTCACGATCTCGCGGAGCTTCCGCAGGTCGGCGAGCGCCCGCACCCGCCTGCCGCCGCTGGAGCGGAGCAGCGGCCCGAGGTCGAACTCCACGTGGACCGCGTTGTCGCGGGCCGCCTTCGCGAGGACGTGGTTGACATCGCCCGGGCCGTCCATCGGACGCGCGAGCACGTCGACGCGGGGGTCCTCGACCGCGAACCGGTTGAGGCCGTCGTCGCCGCCCGCGAGGCAGACGACGGTGCGCTCGGAGCGGTAGTTTCCGACGGCGCCGGAGGCGCTCGTGGCGTCGGCGACGTCGATCTCGACCGCGTCGACGACGTCGACGCCGTACTCCTCGCGGAGGGCGGCCGCCGCCGGCGGTCCGTCGTCGGCTCCTCCCCGCTCACTCTCTCCGCCCTCGCCGGCCGGCGCGAGCGCGTCCCGCGTGCGGACGACGACCCCGTCGTAGCCGTACCGCGCCGCGGTGGCGGCGTGGCGGGCGACGGTCGCGTCGCCGTCGGGGTGGGCGTGGACGGCCTCGTACATGCCCGCCCGTTTCGGCTCCGCCGGTATCGTCGTTGCGCTTTCCGCGCCGGGCG
This sequence comes from Halorubrum sp. Eb13, assembly GCF_002252895.1. Taxonomy (NCBI): domain Archaea; kingdom Methanobacteriati; phylum Methanobacteriota; class Halobacteria; order Halobacteriales; family Haloferacaceae; genus Halorubrum; species Halorubrum sp. Eb13. Next base: position 7,746 of record NZ_NHPE01000026.1, read on the forward strand.
CCGCGCCCCGGCCGGGTTACCCGTCTCCGGTCGACTCCTCCGTCTCCCACTCCCGCCTCGGGTCCTCACCGGTGAACCACGTCGCGATCCCGTCCGGTTCCGCCTCGCGGTGGGCCCGTCGCCGACTCCACTCCACCGTCGCCTTCGCGATCGTGATCGGCAGGAGGTACGGGAGAACGACCGCCTCGACGCCGACCGCGTCGACGGTCGCGTCGATCAGGCCGGGGGCGACGAACCCTTCGACCGCGACGAGTCCGGCGGTGACGGTGACCGCGGTCACCACCCCGATGACGAAGTAGAAGAAGACGACGCGCTGCGCCGCCTCGACGACCATGTACGGCGACCGCTCCTCGTAGGCGCGCTCGGCAAGGAATTCCCGGTGCACCTCCGCGACCTGCGCGCCGCAGATCCCGAGCGTCGCCAGCCCGACGGTCGGCGTGAGATAATCGAGCGCGTCCCATCCGACCCCGAGCAGCGGGAACAGGAGGAACCCGAAGACCCCCAGCGACCGGACGACGACGCCCGCGTTTCGGCGGTACACCGGCGGAAGCCACGAGGCGACGCGTATCGGTTCCGGATCGCTCTCCCACACCTCGCCGCGCTCCGCGTCGTCGGAGTAGCCGACGATGTAGAACGACCGGTCCGCTAAGACGATCGGGCGCTCGGCGAACAGCGCGACGACGCTGTACGCGAGCACCATCACCGCCACTTCTATCCAGTAGACGGCGAGCAGTTCGCCGACGCGCCAGTCGAACGCGACGACGCCGACGAGCGGGAGGAGGTTCGTCGCGACCACGAGTCCGAGGGCCGCGCGGCCGGTCGGGTCCAGCGGACGAGACGGGCCGAGACCGGAGTCGGGCGATCCGTCGGAGGGCATCGTTCGGTGTCGGGGGCGCGTCGGTATTAAAATCGGCTCTCTCGGGGCCCTTCGCGCCGTCGTCCGGGGGTATAGCCGTCCACGCCTCGCCCTCCGGGGGCCGCAGTCGCCCGCGGGCCCGACGCTCTTTTCATCGCCTCCGCGCAACCCCGACGCATGGCCGCCGACTTAGAGGAGAAGACGGACCGATACGAGCGCATGCTCGCCGACGCGCTGGCGGCCGCGGAGCCGCGACCGCCGGCCGACACGCCCCTCGGCGAGGCCGCGGCCGACGTGGCCGAGATGGCCGAGTCGTACCTCGAAGACGGACGTCACTTCCGCGGGGACGACGACCCGGTGAACGCGCTCGCCTCGTACTCGTACGGCTACGGGTGGCTCGACGCCGGCGTCCGGCTCGGGCTGTTCGCCGTCCCCGACGACACAGAGCTGTTCACGACGTGAGCGGCGGCGCGGCTACGAATCCTCGAGCCGCGACCGCGCGGCGCCGTCGGCGTCGCCGAGAATCCGGATCGGCGCGCCGGTTTCGATCGCGCCGTCCTCGACGATCCTGGCGCGGAGCCCGCCCCGGTGGACGAGCGCGTCGCGGAGCCCCTCGCGTTCGAGTAGGGATTCGAGGTACGAGCACGGCTCGCAGAGCTCGACCCCCTCGCAGACAGCGTCGCCGACGCGGAACCGCGCCCCGACGAGGCGGTTGAGCCCGATGTCCCTGGTGGTGAGGTTGCGCCGGTGCTCGTCCGGGCCGACGGCGATCCCGTAGTCGCGCTCAACGGCGTCGAGCGTCTCGCCCTCGATCAGCGACAGCTCGCGGCTCACGTCGCGCGCCGACCGCGAGTAGGTCCCGCTGTCGAGGAAGTACCGGTCGCCGCGCAGTCCCCGCCCCGAAACCGCCTCGACGCTGTCTCGCTCCTCCATGGGCGCGCCCGACTCGGGAGCGACGTGAATCGCCTCGATCCGTCCGGTCATGACGCGTCAGACGACCACGACCGACAAAGCGGTTGCGGGGCGTCGCGGCGGCCTCGGGCCCGCCGACGGCCGCGGCCAGTCACCCGCTCCGCTCGCGCAGCTCGGCCAACAGCGCCGCCGTCCCGTCCATGTACCCATCGTCGAGGACGGTGTCGGCGGCGTCGCGGGCGGTCGCGTCCGCGTTGGCGACCGCGTACGACTCGCCGGCGACGGCGAACGTGGACGCGTCGTTCTCGCTGTCGCCGACCGCGGCGAACTCGTCGGGTGCGAGCCCGAGCGCGTCGGCGACGCGTTCGAGCGCCTGCCCCTTGCTCACGGCGGGCGACTTGACGTGGTACGCGTAGCCGGTGTCGACGACCTCGACGTCGCCGTCGGCCGCCGCGGCGACCTCGCGGAGCAGCGCCTCGTCGGCGTCGAGCGACAGCGCGACCTCCGTCTCCCGCCAGCGGTTCACCGTGTTGCCTGCGCCCCAGCCGACCTCCCCGCCGCGCTCGCGGAACGCCTCCACGACGGCCCGCGGGGCCGTCGGGTCGCCGAGCACGGTCGTTTCGCCGTCCGCGTACGCGATCCCGCCGTTCTCGGCGATCACGAGCTCGGGTCGGCCGAGGAAGTGCGCCAGCGCGACCGGATAGGGGAACGCCTTCCCGGTCGCGAAGACGACCGGCGCGTCCCAGCCGGGCAACAGTTCGAAGACGCGGGGGTCGATCCGACCGCTCGGCGTCGTCAGCGTCCCGTCGATGTCCAGCGCGAGGGGCGGCGCCATACCCGCGGTCGGGAGGCCGGGCGCAACTGTCTTGCGTTCTCTCGGCGGCGCCCGTTCGCGGGCGTCGATAAAGAGGGGTCCGCGGCCGTCGGCCGCGGCGGCTTGGTCTATGACGGCGGGTCAGGCCGGCCACGACGGCCGGTCGAACAGCTCTCGGAACACGAGCGTCGGGAACCGCGGGATGAGCCGACTCGGCGGGCGGCCCTTCCCGTGGCTCTGGCTGACCGTCACCCGGTCGAGCAGCCCCGCGTCCGCCAGCTCGTACAGCACTCGGCGCACGGTGGACGCCGAGAGGTCGACCGCGGGCCGCGAGGCGATCGTCTCCGTGGCCGCGCTCACCGAGGCCCGGTCGTCCTCCGGCAGGCTGACTAGCTCGTACAGCAGCCGCCGTCGGCTCTCGGAAAGGGCGAGCACGCGGCCCAGCGCGACGCCGGGCTTCGGCACCTCCTCGATCCCCGCGTCGAGGTCGGTCGGCCGGATCGTGGAGGCGCCCGCGCGCTCCGCGCTGATCGCGGCGCCGGCGATCGCGGCGAGCGCGTCGTGGGCGTCGCCGTCGGCCCACTCGCTGACCTCGCGGATCTGGTCGTGGCTGATCGCGTCGCGACCGAGCCCGGTCGAACACCGGCTCGTCAGCAGCTCGACGAGCACGTGGCGCCGGTACGGTTCGAAGGCGACCGACTCGTCGGGCTCCCACTCGATCGCGTCGGGCGGGTCCCGACCGAGGCAGACCGGCGAGATGTGCCCGCCGATGTCCGAGAGCCAGTCGACGACGGTCGTCGCGTCCGGCGTCTCCGGCTCGTTGGTGTGGTCGACCGCGACGACGATATCCGGACCGGTGCGGACGCCCTCCCGCAGTTTGTCCGCGAGCTCGTCGGTGCCGATCCCGTGTTCCGGGACCGGGTCGTCGCCGATCGTCGAGAGGACGTCGTGGTAGAGCCGGAACCGGGTCGAGCCGCGGCGGGCGTCGACGTACACGAACCCCGGGAGAGTGGGTTCGACCGCCCTCGTCGTCGTCTGGATCGCCCGCCGCGGGCCGCTGTGGGACGCGAGGCGGTCGAACAGCGCGGAGACGACGGCGGACTTCCCGCTCCCCTTCGGGCCGTGCACGTAGGCGCTCGGCGGGAGCGTCCCGGAGAACGCCGGGCTGAAGACGTCGAGCAGGCGCTCGAACACCGGCCCCCGACCGGTGGGCGAGTCCACGTGTGAGACGGGGGAGACGGCGTCGAGGTCGACGAGGACGCCGGCCCCGGCGTCGTACCCCAGCCTGCGCTCGATCCGGTCGTCGATGTTCACGCTCGACCCTCCTGTGTGTCCGAATAAAACAGGCACGAAGCGCGGCGCTCGGTCCGACCGGCTCGCCGCCGCGACCTCACCAGCCGTCGGGCTTGTACCGGTTTATAAGGAGCGTCGAGGCGACGAACACGGCGGCCGCGACCGCGCCGACGATCGCGCCGGCGACGACGCGCGCCCCGACCGGTCCCTCCGCGGTCGCCGCCACCACGAGAGTGACGATTCCGGCGACCACGAGCATGTTTCGACCGTCGCGCCTCTCGAGTCCCAGCGTCTCCGCGTTCATATCGGCCCCTCTCGCCCGGCGACGTTAAATCCACCTCGAACGCCGTCGCCGGCCGGCGGTCGCGGCCGAGAACGGCACCGGCGACGACAACGGCGACGCGATCGCTCCCGCCGCCGTCCACAATCTTAACACCCCCGGCCGCCTCCCGCGGAGTATGTCCGAACCAGAGTTCGACGAGTCGGTCGTCAAGGCCGACAAGCGGAGCAAGGCGGTCGCGCTGATCGTCGCGATCGCCGCGTTCCTCGTCGTCCGCGAGCTCGTCGTCGACGTCCAGTTCGCCTCTATCGTCGCCGCGACCGCCGGCGTCGGCGTCCGGCTGTACGTCCCGTATCACGCGAGCGTTCGGGTCCCGGAGTCGGACCGGACGTCGCTCAGCGACCACCCGACGGTCGGGGCGTACCACCACGGCGCCGCCGGAATCGGGCTGGTGGTGCTGTCCGTCATCGCCGTCGCCGCGTTCGCGTTCACTCAAGGGTTCGTTACCTCGGTTGGTGTCGGGATCATCGCTGGTGTCGTTGCGTACGTGGTTCTTTCTTCGACGCTTCCGGCGGGATAAAAGCCGGAAGGCGACGCTTAGGTTCCCGGCACCCAGATGGAGCCGAGGACGCCGAGGATCGCCAGGACCGCGAGGATCGACGACGAGATGAAGATCGCCGCGGCCGGCGGGTCCACGTGAGTGTCACCGTGCGCGTAGAAGACGCGCTGGAAGGCCTCACCGATCACGGCGCCGAGGAGGCCGAACCCGGCCCCCGCGACCAGTCCGACCGTGCCGCTGAAGCCCGCTCCCGTGAACGCCGCCCACGCCGTCGCGCCCGGTAGCGTCATGTGGTGAGTGACCGGGATCCGGTCGACGCCGAGGTTCAGGAACAGCAGCGTCGCCGCGCTGATACCGAACCCGAGGAACACGTTCCCGGTCTGGATCGCGGCGTAGGAGGCCGCCAGTCCGGCGGCCGCACCGATCGCCGCGACGTGCGACCACTTGTACATGTTCGGCAGCCACGGCTCGACCGCGAGGCGGTCCTCGCTGGACTTGTCGCCGTCGCCGGGGACCTCATTCGGATCGCGCATCTCCTCGCGTTCGAACGGTCCCATGTCGAAGTAGCCGCTCGCCTTGCTGCTGACGTTGCCGATCACCGAGTAGCCGAACACCGCCCGGTGGACCAGCGCGCTGGCGACGACGGTGAACGCGATCGGGTCCGTCGGGATCGCCAGGTTCCGCAGCGTCTGTTCGAGCACGATGCCGAACACACCGAACGCCGCACCGACCGCGAGGATGTCAGGTCGACTCCCGAGCGCGAAGCCGATGTCCTTCGCGTTGTGGTAGTCGAAGCCGGACTCCATCGCGCCGTTCTTCGCCGCGTACGCCGACGCCGCCGCACCGCCGGCGAAGGAGATGTGCGGCCCGAAGACGGGACCGAACCCGACGCCGACGCCCGACCCCATGGCGGCGTCACCGCCCCACACGCCGGCGATGACGAGGAAGCCGGTGAAGATGAACGCCGGGAGCGCACCGAGCGCGGCGCCGAACGCCCCGCCGGCGGCCGCGCCGAGCCAGATGGTCGGGTCGAGCAGGATGTCGAGCACCGCGCCGATCGAACCGGCGCTCCACTGTGCGAGCACCCCGCCGGACTGCGCGAGCAGGTCGCCGGACGCGAGCAACGCCGAAGCCTCGGCGCTCATCTACTCGTCCTCCTCGTCGTCCTGTGCCCAATTGAGGGAGCGCTCGACCGCGTCGTCCCAGCGGTCGTACAGCTTGTCGACCTCTTCCTGCTCCTTCTCCGGCGAGAAGTCGCGGTCGATCTGCCAGTTATCGCGGAGCTCGTCGACGGTGTCCCAGTAGCCGACGGCGAGGCCGGCGGCGTACGCCGAGCCGAGCGCCGTGGTCTCGTCGACCTCCGGCCGGACGATGTCCGTCTGGATGATGTCGGCCTGCAGCTGACAGAGGAAGTTGTTCTTGACCGCGCCGCCGTCGACGCGGAGGCTGGTCATCTCGACGCCCGAGTCGGCCTCCATCGCCTCCGCGAGGTCGCGGGTCTGGTAGGCGATGCTCTCCAGCGTCGCCCGGACGATGTGTTCCTTGGCGGTGCCGCGAGTCATCCCGACGATGGTCCCGCGAGCCCGGCCGTCCCAGTGGGGGGCGCCGAGCCCGGTGAACGCCGGAACCATGTAGACGCCGTCGGTCGAGTCGACCGATCGGGCCAGCTCCGCGGTCTGTGCGGCGTTGTTGATCAGGTCGACGTCCTCGAGGAACTCGATCGCCGCGCCGGCGATGAAGATCGACCCCTCCAGCGCGTACTGTACCGGCTCGCCGGACATCTGGAAGCCGACCGTCGTGAGCAGCCCGTTGTCGGACGCGACGGCTTCCTCCCCGGTGTTCATCAGGTAGAACGCGCCGGTTCCGTAGGTGTTCTTCGCGTCGCCCTTGTCGAAGCAGGTCTGCCCGAAGAGCGCGGCCTGTTGGTCGCCGAGTGCGCCGGCGACGGGAACCGCCTCGCCGAGGAAGCCGTCCGCGTCCGTGTGGCCGTAGTAGTCCTCGTCGGAGGACGGTCGGACCTCGGGCACCATCTCACGCGGCACGTCGAACTCCTCGAGGAGCTCGTCGTCCCACTCCATGTCCCGGATGTTGTACAGCATGGTCCGGGAAGCGTTCGTGACGTCCGTGATGTGGTTGCCCGTCAGGTTGTAGATGAGCCACGCGTCGATCGTGCCCATCAGCAGCTCGCCGTCGCGGGCCCTGTCGCGGAGGTCTCGGCCGCGGGACGCGGACATCTTGAGCGGCTCCGCGTTGTCGAGGATCCATTCGGTCTTGGTCGCGGAGAAGTACGCGTCGCACTCCAGTCCGGTCTTCTCGCGGATCTCCTCGACCTTCCCGGCCTCCTGGATCTCCTCGACGCGGTCCGTCGTCCGCCGGTCCTGCCACACGAGGGCGTTGTGGACCGGCTTTCCGGAGTCTTTGTCCCACACGATCGTCGTCTCGCGCTGGTTGGTGATCCCGATCGCGTCGAGCTGGTCCGCTTCCAGCCCCGCGTCCGCGAGCCCGTCGAGGACGACCTGTTGGGTGTTCTCCCAGATCTCGATCGGGTCGTGCTCGACCCATCCGGGGTTCGGGTAAATCTGTTCGTGCTGTTCGTAAGCGTTCGTAACGACCTGGCCCTCGTGGTCGAACACCATGAATCGGGTGCCGGTCGTCCCTTGGTCTATCGCACCGACGTACTGTGTCATGTTTTGGATCCCTCCTGTGGCGCTGGTCCGCACGCGGCGACGCCGCCGATCCCGTCTCGGGCGCGTCCCGAGAGGGTCGCGTCCCGGCTCGGCCGGGACTCGGCTCCGCGAGGCGACCCCCGAGCGACCGCGTCCGACCCGCAGGCCGGACGCGCGGCCGCGTTTCGACGGGGGTCACCGCCGTCGCCGCGGTATATCTTCACGGAAGCTACCACGCCGTTCGTGAACATAATGTACTACCATAATAATCTAACTGTTAAAATCCGCTTTTGAGCGCGGTTCAAAAAGAGAATATATAAACAAACCGCTGGCGCCAACGCTTGCACTACTTGAACGTCCCTGATAGTTATGCGAACCCGTAAAGAGGAGGTAAAGTAAAGTGGACGGGGTCCGAGCGGTCGGTTATGGACCATCAGGTGGACGTCGTGGTCGTCGGGGGCGGCTCGACCGGCTGCGGCGTCGTCAGGGACCTGGCGCGGCGGGGGCTCGACGCGGTGCTCGTCGAGAAGGGGAACCTGACGCACGGCACGACGGGACGGATGCACGGGCTCCTCCACAGCGGGGGTCGGTACGCGGTCTCCGACCAGAAGAGCGCGAGGGAGTGTATCGAGGAGAACCGGGTGCTCCGCGACATCGCGTCCCACTGCGTCGAGGAGACGGGGGGGATGTTCGTCAAGCGCCCCGAGGACTCCGAGGAGTACTTCCAGGAGAAGCTGGAGGGGTGCCGCGCGTGCGACATCCCCGTCGAGGTGCTGGACGGCGAGGAGGCCCGCCGCCGCGAGCCGTACCTCGCCCGCGACGTCGAGAAGGCGATCGCGCTCCCGGACGGCGCGGTCGACCCCTTCCGGCTCTGCGTCTCCAACGCGGCCGACGCCCGCGAGCACGGCGCGCGGGTCGAGACGCACGCCCCGGTGACCGACGTGCTCGTCGAGGACGGCGAGGTCGTCGGCGTCGAGATCGAACACGAGACCGGCCCCGGCAAGCGGGTCCACCGCGAGCCCGGGACGACCGAGGAGATCCGCGCGCGACACGTCGTCAACGCCACCGGCGCGTGGGCCGGCAACGTCGGCGAGATGGCGGGCGTCGACGTAGAGGTGCGCCCGTCGAAGGGCGTGATGACCGTGATGAACACCCGACAGGTCGACACCGTCATCAACCGGTGCCGACCGAAGGGCGACGCGGACATCGTCGTCCCGCACGAGACGGCCTGCATCCTCGGCACGACTGACGAGGAGGTCGACGACCCCGAGGACTACCCCGAGGAGGAGTGGGAGGTCGACCTGATGATCGAGACGCTCTCGGAGCTCGTGCCCGCGCTGAAGGACGCCCGCACGCTGCGGTCGTTCTGGGGGGTCCGCCCCCTCTACGAGCCGCCGGGAACGGGCACCGAGGACCCGACCGACATCACGCGCGACTACTTCCTGCTCGACCACGGCGACCGCGACGACCTGCCGGGGATGACGACCATCGTCGGCGGGAAGCTCACCACCTACCGCATGATGGCCGAGTCCATCTCGGACCACGTCTGCGAGGTCCTCGGTCACGAGGCGACCTGCGACACCGCCGAGGCGCCGCTGCCCGGGTCGGAGAGCGACGCGCGGATGGAGGAGCTGATGGACGAGTTCGGGCTCCGCTCGCCGGTCGCCCGCCGTTCCGGGCAGCGGCTCGGGTCGCGCGCGGACGAGGTCCTCGACGAGTACGACCCGAACCCGATCGTCTGCGAGTGCGAGGGCGTCACGCGCGCCGAGGTGCAGGACGCCATCGGCGAGGCGGGCAGCGACCTCAACGCGGTCCGGCTCCGCACCCGCGCCTCGATGGGGAACTGTCAGGGCGGCTTCTGCACCCACCGCATCGCCTCTGAGCTGGCGCGGGAGTACCCGGAGCCCGTCGTCCGCGACGCGGAGGACGAGCTGTACCAGGAGCGCTGGAAGGGCCAGCGCCACGCGCTGTGGGGGCGGCAGCTCTCGCAGGCGATGCTGAACCACCTGCTGCACGCGACGACGATGAACCGCGACGGCGACCCCGCGAACCTCGACGGCGAGGTCGACTTCGGCGCCTTCGACGCGGGCGCCGGGTCCGGCCCGGCGAGCGCCGACGCCGACGAGGGCGGCGACGCCGGGACCGCCGCCACCGACGGGGGTCGCGCAGGCGACGACGCGACGACCGATGGGGGTCGCGCAGGTGACGACGCGACGACCGACGGAGGGCGCTGATGGCGATCGACAGCGACGTCCTCGTCGTCGGCGGCGGGCTGGCGGCGATCACGGCGGCGATTTCGGCGTCCCGCGAGGGTGCCGACGTGCGGCTCGTCTCCCACAAGTCGAGCACGCTCCGGCAGGCCTCCGGGCTGATCGACGCGCTCGGCTACGTCCCGGCGACGGAGCCGGCGCAGCCGCTCCGCGAGGGACCGCCGACCGCGGGCCGCGAGCTCGACCGCGACGAGTGGCCCGACCCCGAGGGACCCCTCGCCGACCCCTTCGAGGGGATCGACCGGCTCCCCGAGAGCCACCCCTACCGGGTCATCGGCGCGGACGCGCTCCGGGAGGGACTCGACCTGTTCGACGAGCTCGCCGGCGACGCGTACCGCGGGAGCCACACCGACCGTAACGCGCTCCTGCCGACGTTCGGCGGGAGCGTGAAGCCGACCGCGCGGTACCCGGCGGCCGCGGAGGCGGGGCTCGCGAGCGACGACCGGCCGGCGCTCATCGTGGGGTTCCGGTCGCTGACGGAGTACGACGCGCGGGCGTTCGCGGGCCGACTGGAGGCCGCCGGCGTCCCGTTCGACGTCGCCGGCGCGGAGGTGGAGTTCGCGGAGGCGTTCCGGGCCGACGCGAAGGTCACCCGGCTGGCGAAGGCGCTCGACCACGACGAGGAGATCGACGGCGTCCCCGCCCGCGAGGCGCTCGCGAAGGCGGTCGCCCCGCACCTCCACGACGTCGTCGACGAGGCGGGCGGCGTCGACCGCGTCGAGCGCGTCGGCTTCCCGGCGTTCCTCGGCGACGACCGCGGCGACGAGGTGCGCGCGGAGCTGGCCGACCGGCTCGGCGCCGACGTGTTCGAGATCCCGATGGGGCCGCCGAGCCTCCCGGGGCTCCGCCTGGAGGACACGCTCTACGACGCGCTCGACGCCGAGGGCGTCCGGTTCGAGACCGGCAACCCAGTCGCCGGGATCGAGACCGAGGCGGACGGCCGGATCGAGACGGTCGCCGTCGATCGGAAGGGGAGGGAGACGCCGTACGGCGCCGACGCCTTCGTGCTCGCGACCGGCGGGCTCGTCGGGAAGGGGCTCGACTCGGACCGCGAGGGCGTCCGCGAGCCCGTCTTCGACTTACACGTCGAGCAGCCCGACGACCGCTACGAGTGGTTCGTCGACGACGCGTTCGGCGACCAGCCGTACGCGCGGTTCGGCGTGCGCCCCGACGAGCGCGGGCGCCCGCTCGACGGGGACGGCGAGGCACAGTACGCGAACGTCTTCGCGGCCGGCGGCGTCGTCGGCGGCGCGGACGCGGCGCGGGAGAAGTCCGCGAGCGGGGTGTCGCTCGCGACCGGCCTCGTGGCCGGGCGGCAGGCGGCGACGGAGGCGACCCAATGACACGAGACACACCGGACGACACGGGGGCGACGGACGGAACGGGGGGAGAGCGCGGCGACGGGAGCGAGCCGCGGGCCAGTCCCGGCGTCCCGGAGGCGGGCCGCGACGAACAGCCGTCGATCTTCGTCCCCGACGACGGGGAGCGGGCCGGCGGGAGCGAGGCCGACGAGAGCGAGGCCGACGAGAGACCAGCCACCGACGGCGGCGTCGAGAGCGCGACCGGCGGCTCCGACTCGGCGGAGCTCGACCCGGACGCGTACGACCCGGTCGACGTGTTCCCCGGCGGCGACCTCGACCTCCGCGAGGGGGCCGACTCCTGCTACAAATGCACGAGCTGCGACACCTCCTGCCCGGTCGCCGAAGTCGACGACGAGTTCCCGGGGCCGAAGTTCCAAGGGCCCGAGCAGTGGCGCCTCAAGCGCAAGGACGACCACGACATCGACGAGTCGATCACCTCCTGTTCGAACTGCATGCGCTGCGACGACGCGTGCCCCTCTTCGGTGCCGCTCTCGCAGATGCACAACGAGGCGCGCGGCCAGTTCGTCGAAGAGCAGATGGAGAAGCTGTCGGTCGAGTACGTCCGCAACCGGATCTTAGCGAACTACCGGACCTCGGCGCGGCTGGCGAGCGTCTTCCCGCGCACCGCGTCGTTCGCGATGAACTTCGGGCCGGTCCGCTGGGCGATGGAGAAGACGCTCGGCATCCCGAAGGAGCGCGACTTCCCCGAGTTCGCCACGGAGACGTTCCGTGAGTGGTGGAAGGCTCGCGGCGGCGCGCAGGTGGAGGACCCGGACAAGCGCGTGGCCTACTTCCACGGCTGCTACTCCAACTACAACACGCCCGAGGTCGGCAAGGCGATGGTCCGGGTGTACGAGCACTTCGGCTACGAGGTGATGGTCCCCCCGCAGAAGTGCTCCGGCACCCCGATGTTCGCGAACGGGATGCTGAAAGACGCCCGCCGGCACGCGGAGACGAACGTCGAGAGCCTGATCGAGGCCATCGGCGAGGGCGCGGACGTGATCGCTTCCTGTACCTCCTGCTCGATGTCGCTCCGGCAGGAGTACCCGGAGCTGTTCGACATTCACGGGATCGAGGACGTCTCCGAGCACACCTACGAGGCGCTGGAGTACCTCCGGATCCACGAGGACCTGGAGGGCGAGCTCGCGGGCAGTGAGCTCGCGGACGATCGGTCGTACGCCTACCACGCGCCGTGTCACGCCCGCAATCAGGGGCTCGCCCGGCAGGCCGTCGAGACGTTCCGCGACGTCGACGGCGTGAACATGGAGGACGTCGGCGACTCCTGTTCCGGTATCTCGGGGACGTACGGCTGGAAGGAGGAGAAGTACGAGAAGTCGATGAAGATCGGCGAGGAGATGTTCGAACACATGGAGGACGCCGAGGGCGACGTGGGGATGACCGAGTGCCCCACCTGCGCCATGCAGATGGAACACGGGACGGGGTACGAGATCAAACACCCGCTGCAGCTGCTCGAAGAGACCGTCGGCGCCTGAGCGAGAGGCGCTGAGCGGGAGGCGATCCGACCGCTCCCGCGGTCGGTCGGTTCGCCTCGGAACACCGTCGGTTCGCCTCGGAACACCGTCGGTTCGCCTCGGAACACCGTCGGTTCGACGCCCGGTCAGCTCGGCGACGCGTCCGTTTCTCAGACCGGATAAGCGCGGACAAACGTTTAATGAGCGGAGTTCCCGAGACGGCCTACGTGACGCTCGAACAGCTCCTCGATCGATACGACGACGTCGAGCGATCCATCGTGGTCGTCAACCGTACCGACCCCGACCCCGTTCTCAACATGCTCACGGACACGTTCGGCGACGCGGTGCAGGTGGCGGACCGGAGCCTCGCGGGCGACGGGGGCACCGGGTCCGACCGGACCGAGACCCGATCCGACCATCCCGGCGCGCGATCCGACGGACCCGCTGATGCGAGCGGGGCGGGGCTCTCCGCCGAGCGGCTGACGATGCGATCCCCGGACGCGGACGAGAGGCCGGTGATCGACGTCGACGCGCTCCGGCGGAACGACGCCGTCCCGTTCGACGGCGACGACCCCGGCGGAGTGGAGAACCTCGCGCTGCTCGTCGAGGGCGACGAGGTCGTCGCCGGCTCGACGCTCGGCGAGCTCGGCGACGCGGTGTTGTTCGTGAACTCGGACTTGTACGTCACCGGGAGCCGAACGCTGGAGGATGTCGACCTCCCGTCGGTGATAAGCGGCCTCGAAGACACGACATTCACCCTTCGGGGCTACCCCGAGTCGAACCGCCAGAAGCTCCTCCTCATCACCATCTCCCGGTTCATCGAACGCGCCGCCTGGGTGGCCGGCGACGGGACGCTGCGCTCGTCGTTCCAGCGCCTCTCGCGGATCGAAGACGAGGTCGGTACCCGCGAGGTGTACGAGAGCGTGGTCGACGCCGGCGTCGACACCCACCTGTACGGCGTGCCGGACGACCTCCCTCGCGGCCTCGACGCGGTGGTCCACGGCGGCGACAGCCGGGACTTCACCCACAGCTGGTTCGTCGTGTACCGACCGCCCGGGGGACCCACCTCGGTCGACGGCGGCGCGGGATCGGACCTCGATCGCGGCATGGACGGCGGCGTTGGCCTCCTCGCCGTCGAGGCGGAACCGCGGGTCTGGCGCGGGATGTGGACGTTCGACGAGGGGCGCGTCCGCGCGATGAACCGGTACATCGAGCGGAACCTGTAGGGACGGCGAGCGAAATCCGTAACGAGAAATCGGAGCCGGATTTACGCGTCTCGGCCTGAATCCAACCCGTGAGTTCATATTCTCCCAGCGGTGACAGGATATCATGTTCACGGAGCGGTCCGACCTCGTCGGCGACGACGACCCGATGCGCGGGTACGGCGTCACGGTGACGCCGGGACGGGACGGACCGCTCGTCTTCGTCGCTGGCTACGGCGAACCGAACCGACTGTACGCCCGCGAAGGCGACCGGTTCGTCGATACGGCCTGCGGCATCGTCGCCGACGGGACCCGCCACGGGATGGGCGTCTGCGCGGCCGACCTCGACGCCGACGGCTGCGAGGAGGTGTACGTCCACAACTGCACCAAGGGCGTCGACGGCGGCGGCGACCCCGACCTCCTCTTGAGCCGGCTCGAATCCGACGGCTTCCGCTGGACGGACGTGTTCGCGCTCGACGTGAACGCCGACCGCCTCGACGTGCGCGCCGGCCGGTCCGTCGCCGCGCTCGACCGCCTCGGGACCGGCCGG